>JABWAY010000530.1 GCA_013360825.1 Candidatus Brocadiia bacterium
CTGGCCCGGCGGATCGAGGAACTCGAGGCGCGCCCCCCCGTCGGCTCCGATCCCGCTTCGTGGGAACGGGTCAGGACGCAGTTCGAGGAGCGGCTGCGGGACGCCGCGCGGCGGAATGCGGAGCTGGAGCGCGAGGCGGCGGACATGCGCACCGAGCTGGAGAACGCGCGGGCCTTGCTCACCCGCGCCACGGTCGAGCGCCAGCAGCTGCGGTCGCGCGTGGAGGCCCTGGAACTGGCGAGCGTGAGTTCCCCCTCGGACAAGCTGGACGCGATGCGCGCCGACCTCCGGCGGCTGGAGATCGAGCGGGACGAGGCGATCCGCGACATGCAGGTGCTCCGCTCGCGGCTGGAGGCGACGGAGGGGCGGGCGGGAGATCTGTCCCGCGAACGCGAGCGGCTCGAAAGCGAGATCCGCGAGCGCTCGGGCGGAGGGCTGCTCTCCCGGCTCGGCCGGGCGATTCGCGGGGAGTGAGTCGGATTGCCCTTGCCCCGCCGACCGGCCGTGCTTACGCTTTCTCCCGCATGCGCATCTGCACCCAGTGCGGTCACAAGCTCACGGCGGACGAGTTCCTCTGTCCTGCCTGCGAACTGTGGGACTCACGCCAGTACACGGACAAGGGGCGAAGACAGCGTCCGAAGACGCTGGTGGCGATCTACGTCGGCCGGCTGCAGGATGCCCTGGCGCTCCGCGAACTGTGCGAGAGCTGCGGGATCCCGGCGTTCGTGGACGCGAGCGAGCGCGTGCGGCGGATGGGCGGGCTGGCGGGGCAGGTGAAGGTTTCGGTGCCGGCGGACATGGCGGAGAAGGTCAACCAGCTGCTGTCGCGGGTCCAGGAGCGGGTCACGGGTCCGGGAGCGGAAACCGGAACGCGGCGGCGGAGGACCTGGATGAAGTCGCGGCTGTCGGTGAGGCGCCGGGCGTACCAGGCGCTGGCGCTGGCCATCGGCGCGCTGCTGCTTCCGCCGCTGGCGTTTCTCGCGGCGTCGCAGGCGCTGGGGGTGCTCCGGGAGAACCGGGCGCTCCCGGTGGTGACCGAGGAGACGCGCGTGGCGCGCGCCGCGCTGTTCGTCTCGGCGGCGGCGGTCGTCGTCCTGGTCGTGGTGGCCGTCTTCTTCGTGCGGATGCTCGCCCCGGCCGCCTGAGTCACCCCGCCTGGCCGTGGAAAACCGCGCCGCCTGAACGGCATGATTCCATCGCGGCACTGCCGAGGACCCGGTCGGCCGCACCGCGCGGTTACTCCCCGACCGCCGCCCGCGCTTCCGCTTCCTCCTCCGCATCCAGCATCCTGCGCGGCATGTCCGCCGCCGCCGACAGCGCCAGCGCGGCGTCGTAGTGCCCGCGCCAGCCGTCGGCACCACGGGCGCGGAGGGCGCGGGCGAGCCAGAAGCGATGGACGGCGAGGTTGGGGTAGAGTTCGACGGCGAGACGGAAGTCGGCGAGGGCGTCGTCCGAGGGGGCGTGGTCCCACTGGAGGCGTGCGCGGTTGAAGCGGAGGCCCGCGGCGTGGGGGGCGAGGGCGATCCCGCGGTCGAG
>JABWAY010000531.1 GCA_013360825.1 Candidatus Brocadiia bacterium
CGGCCTGCGGTCTCTCGCCGAGCGTGAGCGTGACGCGGGTGACCCGCCGCCTCACCGCCAGCCGCACGCGGCTCACCTCCGTCTCCCCGACGGCCACGACCTCCACCGCCGCCGGGTAGGGCCCGCCGGTCACCACCTCCGCCCGCACCTCCCAGCCGTCCTCCACGCGCGCCGCGCTCCATACCGCCCCGGCTTTCTGCGCCGGGACGCCGAGAAGCGTCTCCCGGAAGAACGCCGCGATTCGCGCGGCGTACTCGCCTTCGCAGCTGCGGAGGGGTTCCGGCGCGTGGCCGGTGTCCTCCATGAGCCAGAGTTCCCTGGGGCCGCGCGTGCGTTCGAAGAGCTGGGCCCCCCAGACCGTGCGGGTGAGGCGGTCACGGTCGCCGTGGACGAACAGGACCGGGACGCGGCCGTGGAGCCGCGCGAGGTTGCGCTCCGGGTCGGCGTCCCCCGGGATGAACAGCGCGCGGGTCAGGGCTGCAAGCGGAGCGGCGATCACCGCGGGCATGACATGAGCCATGTAGTGGCGCATCGCGGGGCCGAGCCGGAAACTCCCCTCGACGCAGATCGCCGAGACGTCGCCGGGGCGGAGGCCTGCGGCGAGAAGGGCGACGCTCGATCCCAGGGAGATCCCCCAGACCCCGATCCGGGTGGCGCGGCCGCGCGCGAAGTCGATCGCGGCCATCGCGTCCTGCCCGAACGCCCCGGGGTCGGGCTCCCCGTTGTCCGGTCCGAATCCCTGATAGTCGACCATGAGCACCGAGAACCCCGCATCCCACGCCATGCGGGCGTAGGCCAGGTGGTGCGACCGGTTGCCGGAGTTCCCGCCGAACAGCACGACCGCGGCCGCGTCCCCCTCCCGGGGAACCCACCAGGCTCGCGTCGCCCCTCCGCCGGGGCGCGGCATCCGGACATCCTCGAACGCAGCCCCGAATTCGGCCGGCGTTCCCGCCACCGTCCCGACCGGATGCAGAAACAGCCGGGCGGGAGTCCCGCAACCGGCTGCTGAAAGCATGACGCCGCAGATCAGGGCCGCACGCAACGTCACCCGGCCGCCCCTCCTACGCCTTCTTGCACCAGCCTTCGCGATGGCTCGTCACCGCCGCCAGATACAGCTGGCGCGCTTCTTCCGCGTCCTCGAAATACCCGGCCGGGAACGCGATTCCCATCTGCATGTTGCACGCGGTGCAGGTGAAGAGAACCTCCACACCTTCCATCGCCTGCCCGATGCAGTCGTCGCACAGCTGCACGCCGTTGCTCGATTCGCCCGCGATTTCCTTCGTCTCTTCGCAGGAGGTGCACTTCAGTTCCGCCACGGTGCCCCCATCCATAGTCGTCGACTCCGATGTACCCTGCTGGGCGCAAAAGGCACCCGAAGGGACCGGGCACTATAGGGGGGAGGTGGGTCAGGGGCAAGAAGGAATTGGGGTCGTGTCGATGCCACGTGATTATGTCACCACTGCGTCCAAGTAGAAATGTCACCCTGCGCGCCTCAAAGGGAGGAGCGAGTGACGAAGCAACTGGCGCAG
>JABWAY010000158.1 GCA_013360825.1 Candidatus Brocadiia bacterium
CGGCCGCCGGGGGCGGGGCGGCGGCCGCCGGCCCGGCCTCGCGCCCCCGGGAGGACTGAACCCACGCGGCGACCGAGAGCGCGGCGGCGAAGAGGGAGACTCCGAGAGCGGTCCAGCGGAGGGATGCCATGAGGGGCGCAATTATTCCGCTGAACGCGAGTGCGGGGAAGGATCTTCCGCGATTGGCGTCGAAAGGCAGGGCACGTGTGCCGGTGGGCCTCTCCGCGATGCGCGACCGCATGGCCCGGACTCCCCGCCCCGTCGTGAGCCCGGCCGGATCCGGGTTCTTGACTTCCCGGGAGGCCGTGGGAGCATCCCTCCGGGGGAGAGGTCACGCAGCGCGGCTGCGCGTCCGATGACCCCCGACGGAATCACCCTGGGAGGTGCTGACCTCCCGTGACAACAATGTGCGTATTCAGGAGACCCGCATGATTCAGGCCCGGAGATGGAGCCAGCTGATCCTGCTGCTGGCGCTGATTGTGCTCGTGACGGCGGGATGCCGCCGGAAATCGAGCAGGAAGACGACGATCGTGACCGGTTCGGACATCTACCGAACGGACAATTTCCCCGGCAGTCCGGCGGATGCGCACTACACGGCAGACGACGGACGGGCGCTCAGCCCGACAGCAGGCGACTCCGGCGACGATTTGCGGGTCACGTTCAACGGCGACCGTGGCGTCGCGATGATCACGTACAGCGTGGACTCCGGCGGCGGTGATGTCACCTACGCGCACTACTACGGGGACGGACACTTTTCGCCCCCGATCCGGATCGGCGCGGTGGACTATGACTCCGACAGCGAAACCGCCGCGGACAGCCCGATTATCCACGCGTTTTTCAACACGTCGGAGCATGCGAGCGATGACGCCCGGAGCCGGGATGGAGACTGCCTGATCGTCTGGAGGGCGGACGACGTGGACGAGGGCGCCGCGACGGACGACGTCAACGCCTGCCTGTTCGTGACGTACTTCGACGTCAGCGAGTCCGAGAACGCGTCGGCGCGATATGGGTTCCAGCAGTTTGCCGCCCGCATCAGCGCGGAGGATCTCGGTGGCGAGGACGTCCAGGCGTTCGGCGTCCTGACGGACGGTCTTTGCGGCGAAGCCCGGTGGGGGACCAGTTCCAACGAATACTCGTACGGCGAACAGACGACCTCGATCGTCGTCGTCTGGGTGCAGCGCGAGGACAACAACGGCGCAGCGGGATTCGAGGACACGGCTCTCCATGCCGTCCGCTTCGACCCCGCCGAGCCGATCTCGGAAGATCTTCCCCTCACGCCCTCCGCGGACACGCGCCTGACCCAGGCCGCTTTCGGCGCTTCGGATGCCGGGACAAGCAGCGAGGAGACCGCGGTCGAGGAATCGCTCCTCATCACCTACAACAACGTGGTGCTGTTCCGCGCCGCTTCGGACAACGCGACCGGGGGAGACGACACGACCTCGTTCACGGGCTTCGGCGGAGCGATGGATGCCAATGACGACATCACGATTCAGGCGATCGCGTTCAACCTGGCAACGACCGGCATCTCTTCGGCCCAGTCGCTGCATCTCGTGACGCCGGTGTCCACCGACACGATCGAGAATCACGCGTTCCACCTGACCCTCGACGGGTCGACGTTCACTCCCGCGAGCGTTTACGGGAGCGACGAAGGGCTGGCCTGCCTGGTGGTGTTCACGGTCCAGCTCGTCGGGGATCTCGACGGCCAGGTCGACTTCGGAGGGGAGCTGACGAGCGATGCGTCGCTCGTCCTCTCTCAGCTGGATGAGGCGACGGGAGTGGTGCTCGGGTCGACGGCGCTCGATGTGGAAGACGTCGACATCACGGATCACGTCGACCCGTCGCTCGTGCAGACGGTCATCAGCCGGAACGGCGACTACATCTGGGCGATCTGGCTGGAGACGGTCGACTCGACCGGGGCCGACGAGCTGGCCCTGTGGGGACGCCAGTACCAGACCACCAGGATCGACAACGACGGCGCCTTCCCGGTCCCGGACACGCTTGCGAACACGACGAGCGCGACGTTCTGGATGAGCGGGGACCTCGACGGAATCAGCGTGAGCTGGTTCCAGGTCCAGAACTGCGTCGGGTACATCTGCGGCGCACAGTCCGACCCGGACATCCTGAACGTTTTCTTTGAGCATTCCGATGGAACCACCGACCAGGTCAATGTCGTCAGGCTCGTGGCCGACGTCGACACGGACCCGGCCGGTTGCGTCCCGACCGTGACGCTCAGTCCGTTCGAGACATTCGAGAACGGCGACCAGCATGGAAGCGGGTCGATCAACACGGAGAACCACCTGTTCGCCGGCACCGACAGCGGCGAGGGCGGAAATGTGTTCGCCGCCTACCGGGACGACGTGGACGGGACGGCGACGGACGATCACCGGATGTTCGCGGAGCGGACCGGCCTCGGCGCCGGGGCGCTCGAGATCGACAGCGCGGTCAGCTTCAGGGAGGCGTTCGACGAGGACATCCTTCTCATCTGCACGCCGCCGGGCGACAACATCGGGGAGTTCGATCCGGTGGACGACAACGACGACCCGGACCGGGCGCACGGAAACGAGATCATCCATGTGATCTTCGAGGAGGACGAGTACACCGAGAACGACGGCTCCGATGAAGGCGCCTTCCGGACCCGGGCGTTCTACACCGGGGACACGGATTCTGCCTTCGGGGACAGCTTCTCACCGAACGCCGGGACCCTGTTTGAGGAGCCGTTTACGCTGGAGCTTCCGTTCGAAGCCAGTTCCGACGGCGAGGACCTGACGTTCGAGATTCTCGGCCACGGCGTGAACGGGACGACGGTCGGCGTCTGGATGTCGAACTCGGACCACATCTACTACCAGCAGTTCGAGGCAAGCGACCCGGACAGCATCGGCTGGCACACGGAAGGGGACGACAACGACGTCTCTGATCCGTTCCTGGTCGACGACAACACGGACACGGACATGGAGGACGTCGAAGGCCTGTTCGTGCCGGGCTGCGGCTGCAACAGCCTCGACTACGCCATGGTGTTCTGGATGACGTATACCGACGATGATCACGACAACGCGCGTTATCGGGTCCGGGTCCTCGACGGCAACTAGCAGGCAGGCACGACTTCATCGACAGGCCCCGGCTCACGCCGGGGCCTGTTTTTTTCTGGGTGGGAAATCCGGCCCTGGACGGTGACGGAGCCCCGGGAGACAAGGCCGGCGCACGGACCGTGCAGGGGGTCCTCCAGCCGGGGTTCGGGGGCCGCGAGCGGCGTAAGTCGCGGCCAGCTTGAGCCCGGATGGGCGCGAGATCTTCGGCCGGGACCGGCTGCTGGACGGCCGTCCGGGCGATCCAGGCCCGGACTACTTCCCGCCGCCGAGTTCGGCGATCCGGCGGACGTAGTACTCCTCGGCCAGCACCCGCCGCGCGTGGAGCTCCCGGATCGCGTGCACCCCGATCAGCGGCGACTCGTGCAGGAGCCGGAGCAGCGCCGCCTCGTCCGCCACCTCGATCAGTTCGCACCCCTCCGCACCCGCGCGCAGCGTCGCCGTGCGCGGCTGGCCGGGGCGGAGAAGCGCCGCCTCCCCGAAGAACCCTTCGCGGCACGCCTGCGACCACCCGGCTTTTTCGATCACCACCTCCCCGCGGCCGCGCTCGAGGACGTACATCGTCGTGCTCGGCTCCCCCTCCCGCGCGACGATCTCCCCCGGGGCGTAGCGGCGGCGGCCGGCGGTCGGGAGGAGGTCGAGGGCGCCGCGGGGGCTCGAGAGGTACTGCTCGACGGCTTCGAGGAGGGCGCGGGCGTTCTGGAAGCGCTGCGCCGCGTCGCGCTGCAGGCAGCGCGCGAGGATTTCCTCGAGCGCCGCGGGGACCGGGTCGGCGTATCTCCGTCCGTCCTCGAGGCGCCCGAGGACGGTGTTCGGCGACGGCGCGGGCTCCTTCACGATGCGCGCGAGGAGCTGGTCGGTGGAGTCGCCCGTGAACGGGAGTTCGTGGGTGAGGATCTCGTAGAGGACGACGCCGAGGGACCAGACGTCGGAGCGGACGTCGATCTGTTCGAGGGCGCCCAGGGCCTGCTCCGGGGACATGTACGCCGGCGTCCCCATGACCGCCCCCTCCATGCTGAGGAACGGGTCGTCCTGGACCGCCGCGTCCGCCGGGAGGATGTCGGGGCGGCCGAGCCATTTCGCCAGGCCGAAATCGAGGACGCGCGCCCGTGTGTAATCCGGGACGAGGAGGATGTTCGCGGGCTTGAGGTCCCGGTGCACGACGCCGGCCTCGTGCGCGCAGGCCATTCCTTCGCAGACCCGCAGGAAATCCCGGAGCAGCCGCGAGCGCAGCGCGCTCCTCCCGGCGGCGTCCGCCGACCGCCCGGCCTTCAGCACGGCGTTCAGCGGCTTCCCCTCGACCAGCTCCTGCACGATCGCAAACACGCTCCGGTCCTCGTGCCGCCAGATCCCGAAGTCGTAGATCCGGATCACGTTCGGGTGAACCAGCCCCGCGAACGTCGCCTCCCGCCGGAACCGCTGGAACCGCTTGATCGTCGGCGCCGCAAGCTCGGTCCCGCCGCCCGTGTCGAGATCCTGCGGGAAGACCTTCAGCGCCACCGCCCGGTCCTGCAGCGTGTCCCGCGCCCGGTAGACCACCCCCATCGCCCCGCGGCCGAGCTCGCTCACGACGACGTACCGCCCCGGCGTCAGCGGCGGGTCGAGAGGCTCGGCTTTCTCGGTCGGTGCGGTCATCGTCCTCCGGTCTCCGCGCCGGTCCGCGGCGCGCGCAGATCATAGCGGCTCGGGGACGTCCCGGGGAGCCGGGAGTTTGCCCCCCTTCCAGCCGTTGAATCGCCGGCATTCTCTGATATGGTGCAACGCTTCACCTTCACCCCCGCACGGGAGATCGCTCCATGCAGAACTACATTCCGGGATTCGTGGACGAGCGCAACAGGGAAGGCAAAAAGAGCGGTTCGTTCCGGGGGACCGCGATGTTCGTGGACATCAGCGGGTTCACGCCCCTGACGGAGCGCGCGTTCAAGCTCGGCGACTCGGGCGCGGAAGTCATCTCGCGCGAGCTGACCCGGCTCTTCGACCCGATGGTCGACGCGGTGCACACCCGCGGGGGATTCATCGCCGCGTTCGCCGGCGACGCCTTCATGGCGGTCTTCCCGGAGAGCGGCAAGGACGGCCCCGTGATCGCGGGGCGGGCGCGCGACGCCGCGACGGAGATCATGCAGTTCGTGAAAAAGCGCGGGACGGCGAAACTCGGGACCAGGAACATCCGGTTCGCCGTGAAATGCGGGCTCGAACGCGGCAGGGTCGACTGGGGGATCCCCGTCTCGGCCGACGGACGGGCGCGGACCTGGTACTTCCGCGGCGAGGCGATCGACGGCGCGGCGGAGGCCGAGCACGGCGCGAAAAAAGGACAGGTCCGCTTCGGAAAGGGGATCGCAAAGCTGCTCAAGGGCAAAATCCCCCCCGGCGGCGCCGTCGCGGATGCGGGCTCCCCGAAAATGACGAAGGCGGTCCTCGACCAGTTTTTCGCCTCGGATATCGTCGAGGCGGGGGACCGCGCCGAACTGCGCCACGTGGTCAGCTGCTTCATGCAGTTCGAGGGCGTGAAGACGCACGACCAGATCCAGGGAGTCTTCCGCGAGCTGGTCTCCGGCCTCGCGACCCACGGCGGCGTCCTCAACCGGATCATGTTCGGCGACAAGGCGTTCTCCTCCCTCGCCTTCTTCGGCGCCCCCAAGGCCGCCGAACACGCCGAAACCAGCGGCGTCGCGTTCGTGCAGGCGTTCCGCGCCAGCTCGCTTCCGAAACTCAAGGGCGTCCGCGCCCGCTTCGGCCTCGACGCCGGGCTCTGCTACACCGGCCCGGTCGGCGGTTCGCGCCGGAACGAGTGGTCCTGCCTCGGAGATGCGGTCAACACCAGCGCGCGCCTGATGGCCGCCGCCGCGAAGAACTCGACGCTGGTCAGCCCGAGGGTCAAGCAGGCCGCGGAGTCGGCGTGGGAGATGACCTCCCGCGGCAAGTTCAAGATGAAAGGCAAGGCGAGCCGGCAGGAGGCGTTCGAGCCCGGGAGCAAGCGCGGGTCGGCGCTCGGGTTCACCTACCGCTACCCGATGCTCGGCCGCGACCAGGAACTCGCCCAGCTCACCGCCTTCGTGGAGCCGATCTTCGCCGCCACCCCCGAATTCGTCGGCGTCACGCGCCTCCTCGGCGAGCCCGGACTCGGAAAGACCCGCCTCGTCGCCGCCCTCCGCGCAAAGATCGAGGAGGGCGGGAAACGCTTCCACTGGCTCCACATGCCCTGCGACGGCGTGCACAAGAGCGGCTGGAACTCCGTCGGCACCTGGCTCCGGAATTTCTTCGGGGTCACCGACGGGATGGCGCAGGGGCCGAAGAAGAAGGCGATCGAAAAGCGGTACGCGCAGTACACGGACAACCCGAAGGTCCCGGAGTACACGCGCGGGGAGCTGAAGCGCACGATGAGTTTCGCGGCGGACATGGTGGAGTGCCACTGGGAGGGGTCGCCGTTCGAGAAGCTGGACGACCCGAAGCTGCGGCATGAGAACCGGATCATCGCGGTGAAGGAACTGGTGCGCGCGCTCGCCGCCGTGGCGCCGGTCGTGATCGAGGTGGAGGACTCGCACTGGCTGGACGCCTCCTCCGCGGAATGGCTGACGGCGATGACGCGCAACATCGCCGCCCTCCCGCTGGCGATCGTCGCCACGTCGCGGTTCGCGGACGACGGGACCAGGCCGGCCCTGGCCCTCGCGCGGGAGACGAAACTCGTGGACCTGGAACTCCAGCCGATCGCCGGCGAGGAGTTCACGGCGTCCATGGCGCGGGCCCTTCTCGGCGCCGGCGTCGTCCTCGACGCGGAGGCGCTCCGGATGATCACGGGAAAGGCGCGCGGGAACCCGTTCTACACCGAGCAGCTCCTGCTGCACGTCCACGACACCGGGGAACTCGTCCCGGCGGCCGCGCCCGAGAAGGCCGTCGTCCCGAAGGGCGACGGAACCTCGACCCGCGTGATCCGGCGGATGAAGCTGAAGAGCGCGGACACGGCCCGGCTCCCCGGGTCGCTGAGTTCGCTCGTGACGGCGCGCATCGACCGGCTCTCCCCCGAGGTGCGCGAGACGGTCAAGCACGCGAGCATCCTGGGCGTGCGCTTCCTCGGCCGGGTGCTGGGCGAACTGCTCAAGCGCTCGGGGGCCGTGAAACGGTCGCTGGACGAGCTGCTGGTGGAGGCGGGCCGCGAAGGCGTGATCGTCCCGGCCGGGGAGGGTCAGGAGAGCGGCCGGCCGGGGTAGAGGTCTACGTCTCCACGGCCCCGATCTTCTCCGCGAGCGCGAAGTCTTTTCCGGTCAGCCCGCCGACCGAGTGCGTCCAGATCGTGACCACGGCGCGCCCCCAGCCGATCAGCAGGTCCGGGTGGTGACCGGCCTGTTCGGCGACCTCGCCGGCGCGGTTGGCGAAGGCGAGGGCCTCCAGGAAGTTCGGGAACTTGAATTCGCGGACGAGCCGGCCGGCGTCGATCCGCCATCCTGCCGGGAGGGCGCGGAGGCGGGTTTCTGATTCCGCGGCGCTGAGGAGCGTCGGGGCGGGGGAGCGCGGCCTGGATCCGGGCATGGGATTCCTCCTTGGTCGTCGCGGGCGGGGTGGGTGAGTCGTGAGCCTGCAGGCTAACACGCGGCGGGTCGGGATCAGAGAAGGCGTGGTCGGAGCGGCGGGGACGGCCGTGGAGCCGAAGATCCCCTGGGGAGGGGGCAACCTCAGTCGCTGTGTCGCTTCGAACGATGCCCGTACCCACTGCGTGCTGACCGCACGAAGCTGCGCGAGCGCTTCGATCAGGGCTCTCGTGTGTGGCCTGGCCGACGCCTGCGTTGCTGAACCCTCACTCACCAGTGAATCCTCCGGACTCCGCACTTTTCGCGGACGATATCTCCTAAGTAACTCCACGATGCTCTTGTGCCATCCCTCCTCGCGTCTTTCAGCGTCCTGCGTCGTCGTCGATCCTCATCGATGTTCACCGACATCAATTCCGGTCTCCTCCTTGCATGCCGTCGAAAACCGCGTCGTCTGAATGGCACAAATTCATCATCCAGGTTCATGAGCCCGAGAATGTGCTTTTGGAGGTCGTTGAGGTCGGGCTCGAAGATCTCCGCAAGCTTGGCGCTCTCGTAGAGTCGGTGGCGCTGGAGCGGGGGGAACAGATCGATGATGCGCTCGGCGCAGGGAGCACGGCAGAGGCGCTCCTCGGGGTAGAGCGGAAGTCGGTCAACGCCTGCTGCCGCCATGCCTTCGCGGAGTTCGCGTTCGATGAGGGCGTGGACGAGGATGGCGACGAAGTACAGGAACAGGAGCGCCTCGATGCGCGGGACGCTCTTCAGCCAGACGGTAGCGAGGTTCTGGACGCTCTTGAGCTGCTCGTGCCGCTATTCCAGGCGTGGCTGGAACTTGTACGCCTCGAGGATCCGTGCGGGCGAGAGATCGCGGCAGTTTGAGAGGAGGGGGAACTTGCCGTCAGAAGCGGCGACGGCCTGGATGACGTCCTCCCTGACGCGCGCCGCGACGGTAAAGCCCCGGCGCTCCTCGCGGTGGTAGCGGGTGCCCTCGCCGGGGCGGCCCGCGGAATCCTGCTTGAACCTGGAATCGGCGGTTTTCGAGATTTCGACGGAGACCCACCGCCCGGCGCCGGAGTCCACTGGCGCAGGAGGTGCCGGAAGAAGGCGTCCTCCCGGCGCGAACGCGGCAGGACCGTGATGAACCGGCCTTTCTTCCGGTCGATATGGTCCCTCGTCGGACGGGAACAGAGCTTGGAATCCGCGACGTAGATGAAGTCCGGGCCGCCGGCGAGCCCGCAGAGCGTTTCCCAGGTCTCGACGTGTGTTTTCACGTCTGCGGTGTTGCCGTCGAAAACCTTGTAGTGAATCGGGACCGCGCCGTCGGCGGAGAAGGTGAGAGAAAGGAGGATCTGCCTGAGGTCGGGACGGTCGTCCTTGTTGTGCCCGTACGTCACCTTCACCGTGGGCTTGCCTCGCTCTTCGCGGCCGTCGCCGGCCCTGTACTGACCCGTGACGGCCAGCGTCGTGGAGTCGTTGTGAAACCGGCCCAGATCGATCTCGAATCCTACTTTCCGCACTTTTCGCGGGCGATATCGTAGTGCCAGCTATTGGGCAGCGAAGAGCCCAGGATCCACGCTCATCAGGTCGAGGATCTGCCGCTG
>JABWAY010000532.1 GCA_013360825.1 Candidatus Brocadiia bacterium
CCTCATCGATGTTCACCGACATCGATTCCGGTCTCCTCCTTGCATGCCGTCGAAAACCGCGTCGTCTGAATGGCACAATTTCATCGTGGAGCTACTTAGCCCTGCTCGCAGCCCTTCCCGCCCCGCTTCCGCCACGGCATCATGCCGGGATGCCTGCCACGACCGTCCGCGCGCTCTGTCTTGCCCTCTACGACTACGCGAACACGTCCCAGATCGGCGTCTTCCTCACACGGGAGATGGGTCAGGTCCGCGGGCTGGCGAAAGGCGCTCTGCGTCCGACGGGATCGTTCGAGGGCGGGCTGGAGGTCGGGGCGGTCTACGATCTGTCGCTGCTCCCCCGGACCGACGGGCTGGATCTGCTGACGCGGGCGCGGATGGTGGAGGCGTTCCCGGCGGTGAGGGGGAGCGAAGCGGCGCTGAACGCGGCGTTTTTTGTGCTGGAGCTGGGGGCGCAGCTGACGGTGGAGCACGATCCGCAGCCGGAATTCTTCGATGCCGCGATCGGATCGCTGCGGCTGCTCGACAAGGGGGCGCCGCGCGACATCGTGCTGTTCGCGTTCGAGGCGTCGGCGATGCGGCTGCTGGGGTTCATGCCGGCGGTGGAGTCGTGCGCGGGGTGCGGCGCCGTGCTGCCGGTCCGTCCCGCGTTCTCACCCCGGTACGGGGGGGCGCTCTGCGCCGCCTGCGGCCCGCGCGACCCGGGGGCGAAGCCGGTTTCCGCGGGGGCGCTCCGCATGCTGGCCCGCCTGGCCGAGGGGGCGATCCCCCTGTCGTCCCTCGCGATCGATGCCCGCGTCGCGCGCGATCTCCGCGCCGCGTTCAATCTCTTCTGGCTCAACCTCCTCGGCCGCGAGCCGCGCAGCGCGCGGTTTCTCGATCCCGCCTGACCGGCGCGTGCACGCCGATCTCCCCTTGATCAGCCCCGGACCTTCCGGTACTCTCGCCGCCCCGATTTTTATTTTCACGCACCCGGAGGAGATTCGATGCAGCGCACGCTCGTCATGGTGAAGCCGGACGGAGTTCAGCGCGGACTGGTCGGCGAGGTGATTTCGCGGCTGGAGCGCAAGGGCCTGAAGCTGGTGGCGGTGAAGTTCATGAACCTGGGGAAAGACCGGGCCGAAAAGCTGTACTCGATCCACAAGGAGCGGAAATTCTACGGGTCGCTGATCAAGTTCGTGACGGGCGGCCCGGTCTGCGCGCTCGCCGTCGAGGGGGCGAACGCGATCACGCTGGTGCGCAACCTGATGGGCGCGACCTTCGGCACGGAGGCCGCCCCCGGGACGATCCGCGGCGACTTCGGCGCGAGCCGCTCGTTCAACCTGGTCCACGGCTCGGACTCGCCGGAGTCCGCGAGCCGCGAGCTGCCGATCCTGTTCGACGAGAAGGAGTTCGTGGACTACAGGATCGTCGGCGCCTCCTGGGTGTTCGACGAGGAGGACAAGTAGGTGAACCCCCTCCGCTTCCTCCTGGACCCCGGCGACGGGGCGGCACGGGCGGGGCGGGCGTGGCCGGCGGCGCTGGCG
>JABWAY010000159.1 GCA_013360825.1 Candidatus Brocadiia bacterium
GCGCCGCCCGCGGAGGAGCCGGCGGCGGGGGGCCGGCGGCGCGGCGGGCCGTTCGAGGCGATGGTCGCGATGCTGGTCCAGAACGCGAGCATGCTGCTCGGGATCATGCCCGACCCGATGACGGGGGAGCGCTACCAGGACATCCCGCAGGCGAAGATGTTCATCGACATGCTGGCGACGCTGAAGGCGAAGACGAAAGGGAATCTGACCGCGGACGAGGATCGGTTCCTCGCGCAGGCGCTCAATGAGCTGCAGATGGAGTTCGTGGCGCTGGCGGATGCGATGCAGCAGCAGCTGCGGAAGAAGGGGCAGAAGCCGGGCGGGTAGGGAACCGGGCGGCGCCATCGGCTTCCGCGGCGCGGAGGCCGGGTGGAGCGGACGGCGCGGCTACCAGTTCCCGCGGGCGTTGCGGACGGGATCGCGGGAGGTCAGCCGCTCGCCGACGGTGCCGGCGGCGTCCCAGAGGTAGACGGAAGGGACGTCGTCGTCGGGGCCCTGCCAGACGGTGAGGAAGGTCCCGTCCCGGAGGAATCCGGGGTTCGAGCCGCGCGCGATGCCGACGGGAGTCAGCTGCCCTGTGGCCGGGTCGCACGACACGATGGAGCCGTCCGCGGCTTCCAGAAGGATGCGCGCGCCGTCCGGGCTCCAGTCCGGGTGCCGCGCGCCGTTCACCGGGAGCGTCCGGTGCGTGGTCCCGTCGGTGATGACGAGGTCGCCCGACGCGTCCATGGCGGCGATCCGCAGGCCGTCCGGCGACCACGTCGGATGGTCGATCTTCCGCCGGGCGACGTACCAGTTGCGGGACTCCCCACCGGCGACGCGGCAGGACTGGATGGCGATCGAGGTCCCGAACGCGATCTCCTTCCCGTCCGGGGACCAGGCGGGGGTGAATCCCAGGCCGCCGGCGAGCGGCCTGTTGTCCGCATTGTCGGAGCGCGCCGTCCTCAGCCGCGTGCCGTCCGAGTAGACGAAGTGATGTCCGTCCGGGGCCCAGTCCGCCGCGGGGTCCGGGTCGCGGGAGACCATTTTCTGGAGGCCGTCGTCGAGGTAGATGAGCCAGAACGCCCAGGTCCCGTTCACCTTCATTTCGCACGCGATGACGCGCCCGACCGGCTGGGGAGGCTGGTGCGCGGGCCCGCCGCACCCGGCTGCGGCGGACACGAGGAGCACGGCGAGGCAGGCTGTCAGGAGTCTCATGTCCACCCATGTACTCCCGCGGCCGGGATCCGTCAACGCGAATTCCCGAGCATCGAGAGCACGCGCTCCCGCAGTTCGTCGAGATCGAACGGCTTGGTCAGGCAGGGGGTCCGGAATTCCTCCAGGAAGCCGAGCGTCTCCTCGCCATGCGTGTCCCCGGTCAGGACGACGAACCGCTTCAGCAGCCCCTCGCGATGGGTCCGGATCCAGGCATGGATGTCCCTCCCCGACATGTCGCGCAGCCGGAGGTCGCAGAGGACGGCGTCGAACTCCCCGGACTCCAGGGCGGACAGCGCGGCCGCGCCCGAATCGCACTCGACGAGAGTGACATCGGCCGACAGGGCGTGGCGGACGAGGATCCGGATGGAGTCCTCGTCGTCCACGACCAGCACGCGCGGCTTCGTCGTCGCGGGAACCGGCGGCGTCGACGTCTGGTGCCGCGCATCCGCCGCCATCGGGGGAAGGACCACCGGAAACGTCGCGAGGAACGCCGCCCCGCCGCCCGGTGCATCCTCCACCTGGATCTGCCCGGAATGGCTTCTCACGCACGAGGTCGCCACGGACAGGCCGAGTCCCGTGCCGCTTCCCGGCGGCTTCGTCGTGAAGAACGGGTCGAAAATGCGCGCGCGGAGCTCCCGGGGGACCCCGGGGCCGGAGTCCTCGACCCGGATCGCGATCCGCTGCGCGGCGTTTCCGGCGGCGCCCGGGTCCTGAGAGGGCGCGACGGAGGTCCGGACGGTGAGGCGCCGGACGCCGGGGCGGTCCAGCATCGCCTGGAGCCCGTTGTTGGCGATGTTGTACACCGCGCGCTGCAGCAGCGCGGGATTCGCCATGGTCATCGGCAGCCCGGGGTCGAGATCCAGCACGAGCTGCACCTCCGCGGCCTCCACCATCTGCTCGAGCTGTCCCATCGCCTCCCGCACCACGGCGTTCACGTCCGTCGGCCTGCGGACCCCGGCGAGCTCGTGCGTCGAGTCGAGAAGCGAGCCGACGATTTCGCGGGCCCCGCGGGCGGCGCGTTCGACGCGTTCGATCTGCGCGCGCTGGTCCGCGGTCAGCGGGCCGCGGGAGAGGACCTGCGCGAAACCCAGGATCGGCGCCAGCAGGTTGTTGAGCTCATGGCAGATGCCGCTTGCCAGCCCTCCCAGCGCGGACAGTTTCTGCGCCTCCGCGATCGCCCTCTGCGCCTCCTCCCGGTCGCTCACCATCTGGCGGAGAGTGGCGGCCAGCGTGTCGATTTCCCCGAATCCCCCCGGCGGGACGATCGTGACCGGCTGCCCGGCCCCCAGACGGCGGGCGGCGGAGGCGAGCGCGAGAACGGGGCGCGCGACCTGGCGCGAGAGGAAGACGGCGAAGAGCGTTCCGGAGACGAGGAGGACGCCGATGAGCGAGATCAGCAGGACCAGGAACTGGCGGTACAGCGTCCGCTGCGTCTCCCTCATGGCGAGCACGGGGGCGGTCAGGTGGGCCGGATCGCCGATGACCGCGAGCGTCCATTCCGTGGAGGGAATCTTCCGGTGGGCGACGACGCGGTCCTTCCCGGCCGCGCGGAGAGTCGTCAGGCCGTCCTCCGTCTGCGGCAGCCGCCCGCAGAGGTCCCGGAGCGCCGGGTCGGGAATGTCCGCGATCCGCCAGTCGAGGGGCTCCTCCCGGTGATGCGCCGGCGGGGAGATCCCGAAGAGCGCGTAGGCGCCCGGCGTCATGAGCAGGATCCGCCCCTGCCCGTCGAGGAGAACCCCGAATTCCCAGGTCTGCCCGCCGCCGGCCAGCTGGGCCTGGAAGTCGTCCGCGTTGACGTCGATGCCGATGACCCCCTCGAACCGGTCGCCGTGCCCGATCGGGGCGAGGCAGGAAATCATGACCCCGTGTCCCGCAGGGTCGTTGTAGACGCCGGTCCAGACCACCCGCCCGTCCGGGTTCGCGGCGGGCGCCGCCGGGACGTAGAACTGGCTCTCGCGGGGGTCGAAGTCCGCGTCTTCCGGCATGGCCGGGGGAAGCGGGGCGAGCACGGAGAGGCCGGAGCGGTGGATCATGTACCACTGGGTCATGGCGGGGGCGGCGGGTTCCGTCAGCAGGATCTGCTCGACGTGGGCCAGGACCTGCAGTTCCGGAAGTCCCGCGACGGGGTCGAAACCGGCGGGGGCCCACACGGCGGCGCCGTCCGGGTCATCGGTCATCCACCCGTAGCCGCCGCGCTTGAACCGCGAGGGAGTCCAGAGCCCCGATCGTTCGTAGATGTCCCTCTTTTCGTAGAGGCGCGCCGCCTGGGAGGCCATGGCCTGCGCCCGGCGCTCGATGTCCCCGAAGGTCCGGTCCTGGGCCCCGGCCAGGACCCGGACGGCCTCCAGGTGCTCATCCCTGGCCTGGAGATTCGCCGCCCGGGCGTACTCGTCGAGCGACTGCTCCGCGAGCGAGCGTGTCGCCACGAATCCGATCGCGGAGACCGCGCCGATCGGCAGGAGGACGAAGGCGGCGAAGAGGACCGTGAATCGCGCTCGGAGGCTGCGGGGCATGGCTGGGAGGGAGATTAGCACGGGGAGGGCGCCCGATCGAGCGCCGCGGGTACAGCCCGGAGGGGGGCGGGGCCGATAACGAACACGGCAGTCTCCCGGGCTCCTCCGGCGTCCATGTCCGGAGGGGCCCGGGAGACCGCATCCCCGACCCCCTATAGAGGAGTGACCATGCAATTTCGACGACACCGGACGTGGCTGGCGGTGATCGCGGTTCTCTGCGCGCTTGTCGCCTCCGGGTGCAAGCGCAAGACGCGGAACCGGATCATCACGCTGGAGGAGACCCGGACGACGGACTTCTTCAACTCGGATTCGTTCCCGGGTTCCTCCGTGCAGACGCACAACGTGGCGGACGACCGTCGGGCGTTCAGCGTCCCGGACGAGAGCCCGGACATGCTGACGCTCAAGGTGACGTTCAACGGCGACCGCGGGTCCGCGATCGTGACCTACACGACGCTGGCGGCGTCGACCGGGTTGTACGCGCACTATTACGACGGCGACGTCTTCACGCCGCCGGTCGCTCTCCGGGCGATCGACACGACCTACGTGTCGCTGGCCCCGAGGCAGGTGGTGCATGCGTTTCTGAACACGAAGAACCACGACGACGACGACGCCCGTGACCGGAACGGGGACGCGCTGATCGCCTGGGCCGCGGAGGACGTCGACCAGGACGGCGCGCCCACGGCGGACGGGGTCAACCGGGCCCTGTTCGTGACCTATTTCGACGAGTCCGACGCGGACGAGATCGACAGGCGCTTCGGGTTCCAGGAGTTCGCCACGCGGGTCGATGCCCAGGATGAGGCCGGTGAGAACGTCGGGACGTTCGGGATCGCGACGGACGGGCTCTGCGGCGCGGCGCGCTGGGGAGCGGTGTCGGCCTACCAGTACGGGGACGAGACGACCGCGATCGAGCTGTTCTGGACGCAGAACGAGAACAACGACGGCGTCCCCGGAATCGACGACATCGCGCTCTATTCCGTGCGCTTCGACCCGGGCGAAGACCTGGACGACGACCTGCCGCTGACCCCGCAGCGTCTGACCCGCCTCTCGATCGCCACGCTCGGCGCGTCCGACGCGGGGACGTCGAGCGAAGAGACCTTCCTGGACTCGGCGCTGCAGAGCTACAACAACGTCCTGCTGTTCCGGATGGCCGCGAACAACCTCACCGGGGCCGACGACCTGCCGGGCGGAGGGATCTGGGGGACGCCGTTCCTGACCAACGGGACCGACGTCGTCTTCCAGACGATCGCCTTCGACCTGGAAACCGGGTCGATCTCCCCCGCGTCGGTCATTCACCCGGTCGTTCCCTCCGCGACCGACGCCATCGAGAACGCCGCCGAGCCGATCGCCCTCGTGTCCGTCACCGGGCCGCCGCCGGGCCTGTACGGGAGCGATGAAGGTCTGGCCACGATGGTTTTCGTGTTCCTGACGCTCACGAACGATCCCGACCTCGAGGTCGACTTCGGCGACCTGGCGAACGACGGCCGGGTCACGCTCGCGGAAATCAGCGAGGCGGACGGATCGCTGCTGGGAATCGCCCTGCTGGATGTCGAGGACCCGGACATCAGCGATTCGCCGGATCCGGGGGCGATCTCCGTCGTGCTGTCGCGGAACGGGGACTACCTCTGGGCCGCCTGGCTGGAGACGCTCGACTCGGGCGGGACCGATGAGGCGATGCTGTGGGCGGCGCAGTACCAGACGACGCGGATCGGGGAGGACGATGTCTTTCCGCTCCCGCCGGCGCTCGCCGGCACCGTCTCGGCGCCGTTCCCGCTGCTCACGGACGTCGACGGGTCGCCGGTGGTCTGGTTCTGCTTCCAGGATTGCCTCGGGTACATCTGCGGCGTGCAGTCCAATCCCGACGTGATGAACGTGTTCGCGATGCGCGTGGAAGGCGCCGCCGACGTGATCCACCAGGTCCGCCTGGTGGCCGACGTGGACATGGATCCGCCCGGGTGCACGCCGGCCGTCACGGCGTCCGTCCTGGAGACCTTTTCCCTCGGCGACCAGCCGGGGGCCGGGCCGCTCAACACTCCCCGGCACAACTTCAACGCCGTCGACAACGGCGACGACGGACATGTCCTCGCGGTCTACCGCCGGGACATCGACCCGGTCGGGACCGATTTCAGGCTCTTCGCCGAAAACGGCGGCACCGAGGCCCCCGGCGTGCTGGAGATCGACAGCGTGGTGACGTACCGGCAGGTGCCGCTCCAGCCGCTCACGCTGGTCTGCGTCCCCCCCGGATCGTCCATCGGCGAGTACGACTCCGTCGACGACTCCGACGACGGCGAGCGGGCTCACGGGGCCCGCTGGATCCACATCCTGTTCCTGGAGGACTCCTCGACCGAGGACTCGCCCAACGGCGACCAGCTCCGGACGCGCGCGTTCTTCGCCGAAGAGGACGATCTCATCTTCGCCGATCGCTTCACGCCGTCCGCCAGCCCGGCGGAGTTCGAAGCGCCGTTCGATCTGGGCCTGCCGAACCTCGACACCTTCGGTCCCGACCAGCCCACGGTGGTCGGCATCGAGGTCGAGGGAGACGTGGTCGGTGTCTGGTTCACGCAGAGCGAGCATGTCTACTTCACGGCCCACGACGGCGAATCGAACGACGGAGAGACCGGCTGGTACAACACCGACGGCATCTCCGATCCGGCCCTCGTGGACGACGACACGACCTTTGAGCTTCCGGAAGTTCCGCGGTTTTTTGCCCCGTCCTGCACCTGCGAGGGGCTGGACCGGGCGATGGTGTTCTGGACGAAGGAGACCGACGGTTTTTCAGGGCGCCGGATGTTTGTGCGCGTCCTCGACAGCGACATCGACTAGTCCGGTTGATGCGAGGCCCCGGGGGGACACCGTCTCCCCGGGGTTTTTTTGCGCCCTGTCGGCGCGGCCGGCGGTCCGTCCGTCGGTCCGGGGCCGGCTTCCGGAGTCTCTACCGCGAACGCCGCTCTCAGTCCTTTCTCACCGCATGGAACGCGGTCAGCGTGGACGTGTTGGAGGAGCCCCGCCGGCCCCCGCCGCCCTCGTGCGCTTGAGCGAAGCGGGAGGAGACCAGCCGGCCGGGGACTTCGCCGGAAGTGACGACTTCGCCCCGCTGGATCATCATTTCGTCGCCGTAGGTCTGGCTGAAGCGGCTGACCAGACAGGTCAGCGTGTGTCCGGCGGCGGTCAGCGTCCTGGCCGTGTCGAGAATCTCCATGTCGATTTCGGCGGCCCCGAGCGGGTGGTCGGGATATGCGCCCTCTGACTTGAGGACGTACGCACCGCCCGGTTCCCCGGCCGACGCCCAGACGGTTCGCGTGGTGAGCGTCTCCGGGGCTCCCGCGGCCCCGGGCGCGGGACCCACCCGTTCCGCCACCCGGACAGGGCGCGGGCGGACTTCTCCCGGGACTCTGACTTCCTGCGCTCCGCCTCCGCGGTTCCTTCCGCCCAGGCACCCGGCAACGCCATCAGCCACAGCGCCAGCACAGTCCTCATGAGGATTCTCCCCCCGGGTTCTGGTGCGTGGACGCTTCGGGCCGGCGTCGGTTCGCCGGATTCGCTTCCGACGCGCAGGGGCGTCGTCTTTCGGGTCCCTGAAAGGCGACGGGGAGCCCGGTGCCTCAGCACCGGGCCCCCCGGTCGGCCTACTTGCTCCTGAACTCGAACCCGCCGTACCCGCCGTTGCGCCCCTTGAAATCCCACGTCACTCCTCCGTCCGTGAACGTGTTGCTCTCCGCCAGCGCGCAGTTGTAGACGGGCATGATGATCGGCGAGGGCGAATTGTGCACCGCCAGCACCCGGCCGTCGGCGCCTTTGATGCCGGCCACTTTCGCCTCACCCACACCGCCGACCGCCAGCTCCCAGCGGTCCCCGGAGCCGGTCACCGTGACCTTGCCGTCCGCGAACTCCAGCCTCGCGAAGGCCCCCCCGAGCGACTGCCGGATGACCTCGGTCACCCCCTTGCGCTGGGCGTCGGACGCCGCGTCGCTGATCCAGGCCTTGCCTTCCCACTTTCCCAGCGATTTCCCCAGGTTCTTTTCCGTCTTGAGAAGCGCGATCGCGAAGGTGACGCCGGTCAGGTCGGTCCCCTCGTAGCTGCCCTCGCGGATCGCGAAGGCGAGCCATCCCTGGCACTGGTTGTAAGTGACGTCCTTCTCGAAGATGCACGGGCAGACCGAGTCGCATTCGCAGGCCTCGACCTGATCGCCACGGACGTGGAACGCGCCGGGTTTGCCGGCGGTGTCGACCGTCCCGCCGCCGTTTCCGGAGCAGCCGGCGAGGCATGCGATCGACGCAAGGACAGGCAGGACAATGCGGAACTTCATGGTGCGACCCCCTGAAAAGTGTGAGTCGTGGGATCTTCGCGATCCGAGAGTGCCGGTTCAAGTCCGGGGTGGCTGGCGGCCCGTCCCCGGCCGCCCGGGTCGCCCGCAGATCACGAGTCCACGTGTCTCATTCGAGGTCGGTTGCTCGTGATGCAGGGCCGACCGAAGGCCTCACCCGTCTCGCGCGGTCCTGTCCGGACCGCAGACCGCGGCGTCTCCGCCGCCGCCTCCGAAATTTTGCGCGAAATCCCGCACAATCTCCGGGGCGCGCCGCCGTTAGACTTCCCGAGAGGGCGCTCAGGGGTTTTCCCTGGTCGGCGCCAGCGTTGTTCCCGCAACCCATTCGGGAAGACCACACCATGAGTCAGCCGCCGACCGTCGGGGAGTGCGAGGGGTGCGGGTCGCGCTTCAATGTCGGCCCCTGGCAGCCGAATCGGAGTTACCGGTGCGGGAAGTGTCGGGGGGCGCTGAGGCCGGTTTCCGGCGAGGTGCCGGTGCGGCCGGCGGCGGCGCGGGCGGCCTCCGAGCCGGATCGTCTGCGATCATCCGGTGAGACCGCGCCCGCGCCGGTTCAACGTGCGCCGGATGCCGTCATGCGTGCACCGTTGGATGATATGACGCCTCCAGACGCGCCGGAACGTCCGTCTGAAGCGCCATCCGAACCGCGTGAGGCAAATTCAACCGGCCCAGCAGGTGAAGCGACGGCGTCTCATTCACCGTCCATTCAGCGCGCGCCGGCCGAACCGGACTCTTCCACGCTGCCATTTGACGCACCGCGCACCGCGTCTGCGCAAGTGACGGATGTGCAGCTCTCCGCCGAAACGTCTGCGATTCAGCGCCACGACGAGCCAGACAGTCCACCTCCGCCGCCGGGGCAGGCTAAACGGACACCGGACGTACCGGCAGGGCCGGGTTCATCGCGCCCTACGGTGCAGCGCACACCCGACCGGGATGAGTCCGTCCCTTCAACGCCCGGCGGGCAAGCCGCGCGCGTCGACTCTCCACCGGCGCAGTCTCCGACCGTGCAGCGTTCGACCGATGCGCACGACAGCCAGCCATTGACCGTGCAGCGCGCGCCGGACGCGACGCTTGCGACCCCGTTCGATGCGCCGGAGGTTGCGCACAGCGCGGAGTCTCCCGCGCCGGCGCAGCGTGCCGCC
>JABWAY010000160.1 GCA_013360825.1 Candidatus Brocadiia bacterium
CCGGCGCCGTCGGTCCCGCCGCGAGCGCGGCTTTCAGGCGCTCCTCGACCCCCGCCATCTCACGCCCCCGCCGGGGGGGCCTCTTCGAACGCCGTCCAGCGTTGACGCATCGCGTCATCGATCGGGCGCGGCTTCGCGTGCCCGGGGTCCATCATCACCAGCACCGTGCTCGCCTCCGCGCACCGGCGCCCGTCCGCGGCGTCGATCGCGTACCCCAGCTCGAAGGACGTCGTCCCGAGCCGCCGGACCCAGACCGAAACGGTCAGCTCGTCCCGCCAGGTCGCGGAACTCCGGTAGTCGATTTCCACGCGGGCCAGCGTGAACGGAAAAATCTCGACGTCGCCGGCGAACGCCCGCCAGTACGCTTCCCGCGCGTTCTCCAGGTAGGTCAGGTAGACCGCGTTGTTGACGTGCCGCAGCGCGTCCATGTCGCGCCAGACCGGCTTGACCCGCATCCGGAACGGCCGTTCCTGGCTCACCGGGCGGCTCCTTCCGCGATCGTCGCCTCCACGCACCCCGCCGGACAGGCGACCCGCCAGGCCGTCTCGGTATCGTGCTCGGGCGCGCGCGACCGGCCGTTCACCTCCAGCTCCGCGCCGCAGGTCGGGCACCCCGTCCGCACCGTCCGGTCGCTCGAATACTGCTCGAACGCCCGCGCCACCGCCTGCCCCGCGGCCGTCCCGTCCGCTTCCCGCGCCGGCTCGTTCCAGCCCCGTCCGCTCACCTCCATCCGGAACCACGCGTCCGGCGGCGCGCCCCGCCCGTCCGAAACCGCCAGCCGCTCCAGCCAGCCGTCCAGCAGCGGAATCAGCGCCCCCACGTCCACACCCTTGTACCCGGACCGGTACGGGATCAGCTTCCGCCGCGCACTCCGGAACAGCCGCCATGCCGCACGCGGAAACGACGTCTCGATCCGGTGAAACGCCGCCGCAATCTGGATCAGCCCCTGCAGAAACAGGCGGTTCGGGTGCCCCTTCGGCTCCTCCAGCCACATCGCCTCCCATTCTTCGTGGGCCTCGAAGCGTTTTCCGCGGTTGAAGAGGTCGAACCCTTCGAGGAAGAGGCGGGCGCGCCAGTCTCCGGTCCTGTCGATCGCGTGGGTCATGGGTGCGGATTATCTCATCGTGGGGCGGGGAGGGACAGGGGTGCGGGAGGTGGGGTGGGGGGGAATCTGGAATCGGGCTTGACGGGGGACAGGGGAAATGTTACCCTTATGTTATGCCCTCTGAGCTTTCCGCCAATGCGCGCCTGATCCTCGAGCGCCGGTATCTGCGCCGGGACGCGGCCGGCAGGCCCGTGGAATCGCCGGAGGCGCTCTTCCGCCGCGTCGCGGACGACATCGCTTCGGCGGAGGCGGTGTTCGGCCGATCCCCGCGCGAGCGGGCCGAGGACTTCTTCCATCTCATGATGGAGGGAGAGTTCCTGCCGAATTCTCCCACGCTGATGAACGCCGGCCGGGACCTGCAGCAGCTCGCCGCGTGCTTCGTCCTCCCCGTCGAGGATTCGATCGAGTCGATCTTCGCAACCCTGCGCGCCGCGGCGCTCATCCACAAGTCCGGGGGTGGAACCGGATTCGCCTTCACGCGCATCCGGCCGAAGGGCGACCGCGTCGCCACCAGCCAGGGAACTGCGAGCGGCCCCGTTTCCTTCATGCGCGTCTTCAACGCCGCGACCGATGCCATCAACCAGGGCGGCTTCCGGCGCGGCGCGAACATGGCGGTCCTGTCGGTCGATCACCCGGACATCGAGGAGTTCATCGAGGCCAAACGGGGCACGGCCGAATTGACGAACTTCAACGTCTCCGTCCTCGTCAGCGACGATTTCATGCGCAAAGCCGCCGCCGGGGAGCCCTGGGGGCTCGTCAACCCGCGAACACGCCTCACGGTCCGCCACGTCGAGGCCGCGGGCCTCCTCGAGCGCCTCATCGACGCCGCCCACGCCACGGGCGAACCGGGGATTCTCTTCCGCGACCGGATCGAACGCGACAACCCCACGCCGACGCTCGGCCGGATCGAGGCGACCAATCCCTGCGGAGAACAGCCGCTCCTGCCGTTCGAGGCGTGCACGCTCGGCTCCGTCGATCTCGCACGGTTCGTCACCCCCACCGGCTTCGACCTCGATCGCCTCCGCCGCACAGTCACGCTCGGCGTCCGTTTTCTCGACAACGTCCTGGAACGCTGCCGGTGGCCGCTCCCGCAGATCGAGCGCCTCTGCCGCGCGAACCGGAAGATCGGCCTCGGCGTCATGGGATGGGCCGAGGCTCTCGTGCGACTGGGAATCCCCTACGACTCCGAGGAGGCGGTCTCCCTCGCCGACCGGACCATGGCGTTCGTCTCCCGCACGGCCCGGGCCGCCTCCTGCGACCTCGCCCGCGAGAGAGGCCCCTTCCCGAACTACGCCGTCAGCCTCCACGCCCGCGGCTGCGGATTCCCGCTTCGAAACGCCGCCGTCACCACGGTCGCCCCGACCGGCACCCTCGCCATCCTCGCCGGAACGAGCGGCGGCATCGAACCCCTGTACGCGCTCGCGTTCCGCAGGCAGGTGCTGGACGGGGAAGTCCTCGAGGACGCGCACCAGGGATTCGCGACGGCCGCCAGAGACGGCGGCTTCGACACACCGGAAGTCCGGGAGGCTCTTCGCCGGCACGGCTCCGTCCGCGGCTGCTCCCGGGTCCCGGAGTCGGTCCGGCGCGTGTACGGGGTCGCCGGCGACATCTCCCCCGACTGGCATGTCCGGATGCAGGCCGCCTTCCAGCGCCATGTCGACAGCGCCGTCTCCAAGACGATCAACCTTCCACGGTCCGCCACCCGCGACGACGTCGCCGCGGCGCTCCGGCTCGCCTGGCGATCCGGATGCAAGGGAATCACCGTCTACCGGGACGGATGCCGCGAGGGCCAGGCCATGGCCACCGTCGCCGAATGCACGGGACCGGCCTGCGTCGCCTGAACGGCCGGGGCTCTTTCCTCGCGCCCCCCTCGCCGCGTCGGGTAATGTTGCGCCCATGAAACCGATCCCCTTCGCCCTCCCGCTCATGGCCGCCGCCCTCGCCGGATGCGCTTCCAGCTCCGATCCGGAACCCTCCACACCTTCCGACCGCTCTTCCTCCACCTCCGTCCCGCCCGCGGAACTGGACACCATCCAGACGCTCGAGGATACGCGCGTCTCCGACGAGCGCCTGACCCGGCTGCTCGCCCATCCGCGTCCCGCCGTCCGCCGCCGCGCCCTCGTCGCCCTCGGCCGGGTCGCGGACCCGAAGACCGCTCCCGCGATCGCGGCTTCCCTCCAGGATGAAGACGCCAAGGTCGTGGGCGATGCCCTCTGGGCCCTCGGCCAGATCGGCGATGCCGCCGTGTTCGACTCGGTCCGCCCGTTCCTCGCGCATCCGTCCCCCGATATCCGGATGCTCGCCCTCGACGCCGTCGGCCGCACGCGCCAGCCCGGATTCTCCAGCCACGTCTCCGCCGCCGCCAAAGATCCCTCCGCACGGGTCCGCGCCGAAGTCGGGATGGCCCTCTGGCGCCTCTCCGAAGGCACGGCGACCGACGCGGATAAACTCCGCCTGCAGGAAGCCGCCTCCGCCCTCGCCCCGCTCCTCGGCGACCCCGACACCGCCGTCCGCTGGCGAACGGCGTGCGCCTGCACCCGCCTGGATTCCTCCCGCCTCGTCGCGGAACTGGAAAAGGCCTCGAACGATCCCGAACCGCTCGTCCGCCTCTTCGCCGTCCGCGCCCTCGCGAAGAACCCCGGCGCCCCCCTGGCTCCGTTCCTCCGGACCGCGCGTGATGCGGATGCGCGCGTCGTGATCGAGGCCGTGGAGGCGCTGGCGCGGCGGTCCGAGCCGGAGGTCGTGGCGGCCCTCGAAGCCGCCGCCGCACGGGGGGAGAGCTGCTCGATCGCCCGCGCCGTGGAGCTTCTCGGCCACCGCAAGTCCGCCTCCCCCGCGGTCCTCCGCATGGCGTCCCGCCATCCGAGCGGCCTCGTCCGCGGCGCGGCCCTCCTCGCGGTCGCCCTGCAGGAGGGGGCCGCCCGGCTGGAGGAGGTGAGAGCAGGGCTGAGGAGTCGTTCGCTCCAGCACCGGCGGGCGGCGGCGCGTGCGCTCGTGGAAATCGGGACGCCGGAGGCCGCGGCGGACCTGGTGCGGATCATGGCGGAGGGGCCGCAGGATCTTCAGCTTCCCGCCCTGGAGGCCGCCGGAAACTGGACCGCGCGGCACCGCGAGCAGGCGAAACGGTGGGATCCGCTGCTCGTCGCGGCGCTCCGGGTGAACGATCTCGCCGTCCGTGCGACAGCGGCGGGGATGTTGAAGGGCCGGGTCGAACCGGAGTGGGGAGATGAGCTGGAGGCCGCTTACAACAAGAGCGGGTCCGCGGAAATGGCGGAGGTCCGTGCGGAGATTCTCATGCGGCTGGGGGAGATGAAGCGTGGCGCGGCCCTGGCGCAGGCGGCGTTGAAGGATCCGTCATGGCCGGTCCGGGAGGCGGCGGCGGGGGTCATCCTCGCCTGCACCGGGGACGTCGTCGTCCCGGACCCGGAGGAGGCGAAAATTCCCGTCGCGACGCCGTGGGAACCGCTGCCCTACCAGGCGACGCTTCGCCTGGAGACGACCCAGGGCGTGATCCGGATCCGCCTGCTGTCGGAGGCCGCGCCGGTTCATGCCTGGACGATGGCGCGCCTGGCCCGCCAGGGGTTCTACGACGGCCGGAGCTGGCATCGGGTCATCCCGAACTTCGTCGTGCAGGGGGGAGACCCCCGCGGGGACGGCTGGGGCGACGCGGGGTTCTCGCTGCGGGACGAGATTTCCAGGGAGCCGTACGGGGAGGGGACGGTCGGGATGGCGAAGTCGGAGAAGGACACGGGGTCGTGCCAGCTGTTCATCACGACCGTTCCGACGCCGCATCTGGACGGGCGGTACACGGTGATGGGCCGCGTCGTGGAGGGGCTCGACGTCGCGAGAATGCTCGAAGCGGGCGACGAGATCCTCAGAGCCACGATGGAAAAATGACGCGGCCGGGGGAGAGCCCCCGGCCGCGGTGTCCGTTCCGTGCGTGCGTCGCCGCCTCAGTCGGTCGACGTCCGGCGGCCCGGGGCGTCCGCATCCTCGGCCTCCAGCCCCTCGCCCATCTCGGCCGCGGCGACCTCGCCCGGCGTCGGCAGTTCGGCATCGAGCCCGGTCCGCCCCGGCGTGAGGCGCGAGATCTTCTCCTGCTCCTGCTCGATGTAGACGCCGATGTGGCGGTACTTCTGGTAGCGGCGCTCGATCAGCTCGTCCATCGGGATCGCCTTCAGCGCGTCGAGCGTCTTCACGATGTAGTCCTTCACCGTGGCCATCGCCGCGGCGGGGTCTGTGTGCGCGCCGCCCACCGGTTCCGGGATGATGTCGTCGAAAATCTTCAGCCGGATCAGGTCCTTCGGCGTGAGTTTGAGCACGTCCGCCGCCTGCGGCGCCTTGTCGGAGCTCTTCCAGAGGATCGCCGCGCACCCTTCCGGACTGATGACGCTGAAGTAGGCGTTCTCCTGGATGGCGAGACGGTCGCCGACGCCGATGCCGAGCGCGCCGCCGGATCCGCCCTCCCCGATCACGATGCAGACGATCGGCGTCCGGAGGAGGGACATCTCGAAGATGTTTTCCGCGATGGCGTTCGCCTGCCCGCGTTCCTCGGCGCCGATCCCGGGATAGGCGCCCGGCGTATTGATGAGGCAGACGACGGGGAGGTGGAACTTCTCGGCGATCTTCATTTTCCGCAGCGCCTTCCGGTATCCCTCCGGGTGGGGCGAGCCGAAATTGCACTTGAGCCGGTCTTTCGTGTTCTTCCCCTTGCGCTGTCCGATGAACATCACGCGGTGGCCGCCGATCGTTCCCGGTCCGCAGACGATGGCTGCGTCGTCGCCGAAGTACCGGTCGCCGTGGAGTTCCTGGAAGCCTTCGACGAAGCCGGCGATCATGTCCATGGTGTCGGGGCGTCCGGCGTTGCGGGCGAGCTGGACGCGCTGCCAGGGGGTCAGGTTCGAGTAGATCTGGCGTTTGAGCGTTTCGATCTGTTTCTGGAGTTCGCCGATGTTGGCGGAGAAATCGACATCCAGCTGTTCGCTGACTTTCTTGAGCTCGACGATCTTCTGCTCGATGTCGCGGACGGGCTGTTCGAACTCGAGGAAATTGTCCATGCGTTCAGAACCCTCAGGGGCCGGTCCTGCAGCGGGGCTACGGGGCGGACGTCTGTCGGGCTTTCTGCCGGATCTTCTCGATCTGACCCTTCATTTCCTCCAGCGTGCTGGTCATCCCCGGGTCGGCGCCTGAGGCTTCGGCGAGCTTCTTGAGGTCTCGCTCGAGTTGTTTCAGGGACTTTTCGAGTTCGCGGGAAGCGGCTTTCACCCGGGGGCTCCCGTGGGGGGTTAGGGGTCGACAGGGGAGGGTAAGTGGGGTATGGGGGGGTGGTCAAGAGAAAGAAAAGGTTGCGTTGGCGGGGTGGCGATGTATGCTGATGGGCCGTTCTCGCGATTACCATAACACATTGCCACCATTGATCTTACGAGGACTGCACCCGTGAGTCTCTGGCAGATCGAGACCGCCGTGAAGCCCCAGCTGGCGGATCCTGCAGGGCAGGGAATCCTCTCCGACGCCCGCGAATCCGGGCTTTCATCAGTAACGGATGTTCGGGTTGTCAGGGTCTTCCTCCTCGACGCCGAACTCGACCGGCACGCCGCCGAACACCTCGCCGCGACACTCTTCGCCGACCCCGTGACCGACCTCTGGACCGTCGGATCCCCCATCGCGGCCGGCCTCCCCGGCCGCTGGAACGCCATCACCATCACGCGAAAACCCGGCGTCATGGACCCGGTCGAGGAATCCTCCCTGAAGGCCCTTCGAGACCTCGGCATTCGCGCTCGCGCCGTGCGATCGGGGCGGAAAATCCTCTACGCGGGCGCGGACCAGGCGCAGGTCGAGCGGTGGGCCCGGCGGTCGCTCGCCAACGAGGTCGTGGACGACGTGGCCTTCGCCGATCTGCGGATGGGGGAGATCCCCGCCGGGAAAGCGGCGCCGTTCCGGAAGGTCGTCGTGCCGATCCTGGATGCCGACGATGCGGCGCTGGAACGGATCTCCCGGCAGGGGCAGCTCTCCCTGACGCTGGCGGAGATGCAGGCGATCCGGGATCACTACCGGAAGGAGCGGCGGGATCCCACGGATGCGGAGCTGGAAACGGTGGCGCAGACCTGGAGCGAGCACTGCAAGCACAAGACCCTGACCGGCGTGATCGAGATGGACGGGGAGCGGATCGTGAACCTCCTGAAGTCCACGATCGGGAAGGCGACGGAGACGATCGCGGCGCCGTGGTGCCTGTCGGTGTTCAAGGACAACGCGGGGGTGATCGCGTTCGACGACACGTGGGCGCTGACGTTCAAGGTGGAGACTCACAACCACCCGAGCGCGCTCGAACCCTACGGCGGCGCCGGCACGGGGATGGGGGGCGTCCTGCGGGACACGATGGGATGCGGCCTCGGCGCGAAGCCCATCGCCAGCACGGACGTGTTCTGCGTCGCCCCGCCGGATCTCAAGCCCTCGGAGATTCCGCCGGGGGTGATTCACCCGCGGCGCGTCCTCCAGGGGGTCGTGCAGGGCGTGCGCGACTATGGAAACCGGATGGGTGTGCCGACCGTGAACGGCGCGGTCCTCTTCGACGAGCGCTACCTGGGAAATCCCCTGGTGTACGCGGGGAACGTCGGCCTGATTCCGCGGAACCGGATCGACAAGGCGGCGAGTCCCGGGGACGCGATCGTCGTCGCCGGCGGCCGCACCGGACGGGACGGGATCCACGGCGCGACATTTTCCAGCGCGGAACTGACCCACGAGAGCGAGTCGATGTCCGGCGGCGCCGTGCAGATCGGGAACGCCATCACCGAGAAACGGGTGCTGGACGTCATGCTGACCGCGCGCGACCGCGGCCTCTACAGCGCGGTGACGGACTGCGGCGCGGGCGGACTGTCGAGCGCGGTCGGGGAAATGGGGGAGAGCTGCGGTGCGGAGGTGCAGCTCGACCGCGTCCCGCTCAAGTACGAAGGGCTGACCTGCACGGAGATCTGGATCAGCGAGGCGCAGGAGCGGATGGTGTTCGCCGTCCCGCCGGCGAAGGTCGAGGCGATGCTCGCCCTGTTCGCGAGCGAGGACGTCGAGGCGACCGTGATCGGGTCGTTCACGTCCACCGGCCGCCTCGTCCTGCGCTGGAAGGGCGACACCGTCGGCGACATGGACATGCACTTCCTTCACAAGGGGGTGCCGCAGTGGGTCCGGAAGGCGGAGTGGACGGCGCCGCCCCCCTCCGAGCCCGCGCGGGAGGTGAAGGCCGACTGGTCGCGCGAGCTGGAGGCCCTGCTCCGCCACCCGAACATCGCGTCGAAGGAGTGGATCATCCGGATGTACGACCACGAGGTGCAGGGGCGTCTCGTGGTGAAGCCGCTTCAGGGCCCGGCGGCCGGTCCCGGGGACGCGGCGGTGATCCGCCCCGTGTTCGGGTCGAACCGCGGGGCGGCGATCGGGTGCGGCATGAACCCGTGGATCGGGGATTTCGACCCGTACGTGATGGCGCTTGCCGTGATCGACGAGGCGCTGAGAAACGTGGTCGCGGTCGGCGGGGACCCGGGACGGTGCGCGATCCTGGACAACTTCTCCTGGGGGAACTGTGCCAAGCCGGACCGCCTGGGCGGGCTCGTGCGCGCGGCGCGCGGGTGCCACGACGGCGCGGTCGCCTACAGGACCCCGTTCATCAGCGGCAAGGACTCGCTCAACAACGAGTTCGCCCATGGGGGACGCGTCATCGCCGTTCCTCCCAGCCTCCTGATCAGCGCGATCGCCATCGTCCCCGATGTCCGTCGCGCCGTGACGATGGATCTCAAGCGCGCGGGAAACGCGCTCTGGGCGGTCGGGTGGACGGCCGACGAATTCGGGGGAAGCCATTTCCTCAAGGTCCGCGGCCAGGCGGGCGGGCGCCCGCCGCGCCCGGACCTCGAGCGCGCCCCGCGGCTCCTCGCGGCCCTGCATCGGTCGA
>JABWAY010000161.1 GCA_013360825.1 Candidatus Brocadiia bacterium
CCCCTCCTCCCGCACCGCCAGCCGCTGCTCCACCACCCGCCCGATCGCCTCCCGCGCCGGCGCCCCCTCGGGCCCCAGCAGCCGTTCCATCGCCCCCGCCAGATCGTCCTCCGGCAGATAGCAGTGCCCGTCGTCCACCGCCTCCCGAAGCGCATGCATCGCCGCCGCCGCCGCGCGCTCCGGCGACGACGGCGGAATCCCGAGATGCGCCGCAATCCGGTCCGCCGTCAGGAACCCGATCCCGTGCACCTCCGCCGCGAGCCGGTACGGATCCGACTTCACCACCTCCGCAGCCCGGCCCCCGAACCGCTTCACGATCCGCACCGCCAGCGCCGTCCCGATCCCGAGCGACTGGAGAAACGCCATCGTCTCGTGCAGCGCCCGCTGCTTCTGCCACTCCGCGGCAATCTCCTTCCACCGCTTCTTCAACCCCGGCACCTCCCGCAGCCGCTCCGGATCCGCCGACAGGACTTCGAGCGTCTTCGTCCCGAACGCCGCGACGATCTTCTCCGCCGTCTTCTCCCCCACCCCCGGGAGCACCCCGCTCGCCAGATAGCGCCCGATCCCCTCCACCGTCGTCGGCAGCAGCGTGATGTACGACGCCACCTTGAACTGCCTCCCGTACCGCTTGTCCTCCACCCACTCCCCCCGCAGCCGGAGGGCCTCCCCGATCCGCACCCCGACGAGCGTCCCGACCGCCGTGACCAGGTCCTTCTCCCCCTCCACCTGCACCCGGACAACCGACCACCCGTTCTCGGCGTTGGTGAACGTGACGCGCTCGAGGGTCCCTTCGAGGGACGCGAGGGCGTCGTCTGGGTCGGGGAAGAGTGACGGCATGCGGGGGCATTGTGGGTCGGGGCCTCCCCGGACCGCAAGGAACCCCGCCGGGATCAAAGTCCTCGCCGCCGGATCCTGCCGGCTGCGTAGAATGCCCGCGCCTCCCGTGGAGTGTTCCCATGCGACCGGTCGCCGCCCTCCTGTTCCTCACCGTGCCGCCGGCCGCCGCCGGGGAGTCCGAGCCTCCCCGGGGGCTGTTCAGGCTGAAGTGACGCGGCGACGCCGAGCGGAGGGAGCGGCGGCGTACGGTCCCGGGTACTGGGAGGGGCGCCGCATGTCCGGGGACAACCCTGAGCATGTGCCGCGGACGCTGGGGAAGATCGGGCGGGTGGCCGCGGTGGGTCCGGGGAGTGCGGTCCTGGAGGTCGGCTGCGGTCTGGGCCGGCTGACGGCGGCGCTCGCGGGGGTGGCGGGGCATGTGACCGGGATCGACATCTCCGCGCACGCGGTCGCCGGGGCGCGGCGCGCGGTCCCGGAGGGAAACGTCGAGTTCCATGTCGCGGACGCGCTGACCTGGAAGTCCGCGCGGCGGTTCGACCTGATCCTGGCGATGGCGGTCTTCGAGCATTTCGCCCCGAGGGAGCAGGAGCGGTTTCTCAACCGCGCGCGGCGGTGGCTCGCCCCCGGCGGCCGGCTGGTGCTGCACGTGCCGATCGGGCGGGGGTGGTCGGCGCGGCGGCGAGGGTCGAAGAAGACGGGCGCGGGGGCGGACTACACGGGGGACCCGACGCACCGCGCGGTGTTCACTCCGGAGGGGCTGCGGAGCGCTCTGGGGTCCCACGGCTGGCGGATCGAGCGCGAGTGGGTCCGGCTGTCGCGCTGGGGGTGGCCCGCCCCGCTGGCCCGCGCCGCGCAGGCGCTGCTTCCCCGCCGGGTCCGCGAGGAGTTCGCGATGGAGATGATGGCCGCGGCCGTGCCGGAGAAACGCTGACATGGGGCTGCTCGGAAAGCTGTTCGGGGGGGACGGGGAGCGGAGGCCGGAGCCGGTTCCGCCGGGCTCCGGGGCGCGGACGCTGCTCCTCGGCGGCGCCGGAGAGGGCGCGGAGCGGATGAGGAAGACCCGTCCGCGTCTGGTCGTGGCGGACATCCGGCGGGGAGAGGGGGTCGATCTCGTCGCCGACCTGTCCCGCCCGTTCCCGTTCCGCGACGGATCGTTCGCGGAGATCGTCTCGCTGGAGTTCATCGAGCACATCCCGCACCCCGACTTCCCGACGCTCCTCGCCGAGTGCGCCCGCGTCCTCGCCCCCGGCGGGCGGTGGATCAGCGGCTGCCCCGACCTCGAGGCGCTGGCGGGGATGTTCGGGGCGCAGTGCGACTGCGTGAAGAAATGGCAGGCCGACCCTTCCTGCCCCCTCTGCGGCGGGAAGGCGCGGATCTCGACCTCGCGCTGGCTCAAGAGCGTCTTCGGGAACCAGGAGGACTACGGCGACGACCGGGTCGCGGACTCGCACCGGAACGGGTTCTGGTTCGCGCGCCTCGAGGGTCTCCTCCGCGCTGCGGGGATGACGGAGATCCGCCGCGGGAACGCCGCGGACTGGTACTCCGATGGGAAGGCGGGGATCAAGCTCGTAGTGGAAGCGATCCGCCGCTGAACGGTGGGGGATCCCCGGGGCGCTATCATGGCGGGATGTTCCGGAACCGGCTGCTCTCCCTGGCCCTCTGCCTTGCCGCCGCGTTGTCCGCTGCGGCACAGCCCGCGGAAGACGGGCTGCGCTCCCGCTACCCGGAACTCAGCGCGGAGGACCTGGCCGACCCCGCGGCCATCGCGGCGCTGGAGGACCGGGTCAACGCGTGGTTCGACGCGGAATCGGAAACTCAGCGCGCTCCCCACCTGAAGGCGCTGGAAGGCACCGACCTCCGCCTCCTCGAGGCGATCGTGCGGCACGGCCGGCGCTACAGCGCCCCCGAGGGACCGATCGTCGGGAACATCACGCTTCCTCCCCGCTACGATCCCGCGAAGCCGATCCCGATCCTGATCGGGTTCAACAACCTGACGACGGGGTGGGAACGCGACGCCGTGCTCGGGGGGTTCGGGACCATGAATCCCTGGGGGGTCGAGGCCTGGGTCGATCCCCGCGCGACGGACGAGATCGTGCGGGACCTCTGGAAGCTTTCCCGCCGGGTGAACATCGACTTCGACCGCCTCTACGCGACCGGCGTTTCGGTCGGCGGGCACGGGACCTGGGTCGCCGCCTGCACGCGCAGCGACGCCTGGGCGGCGATGCTGCCGATCTCGGGGTCCCCCGGGCGGGTCATGGTCGCGATGGGGGAGGCGTACATGCGGAATGTCCGCCACCTCCCCGTCCGGACCGTCGTCGGCGCGGAGGACACCGACATCGCGGCGATGGCGAACAAAGGGTTCGCACTGGGGAAGGAGCAGAAACTCCCGATCTTTCTCGACACCCATGACGGCAGAGGGCACGAGTCCTTCGACGACCTCGCGGGGGACCTCCTCACCTGGGCCCTGAAGCACCGCCGCCCCCTCTACCCCGCCGAGCTCGAGTACTACGGCGGCGCGGACCTCGGCCACCGCCACTACTGGGTCGAGGCCGTGAAGGACTCCGTCCGCGGCCGGGACCTGATCATCGACACCGTCACCGGGACCGTGAAACGCAGGATTCCGGTCTTCGCCCTCCAGATCGCCGCCGGCGTGAAGGACAACGTCGTCTCCGTCCGCACGAAACAGGTCTCCTCCCTGCGCGTCTCCCTCTCCCCCTCCATGGTCGACTTCACCCGGGACGTCACCGTCAAGGTGAACGGCCGCGTCGCATGGAAAGGAAAGCCCGCGGGCTCGGCCCGGACACTCCTGGAAAGCTCCCTCCGCAGGATGGACCGGTCGCGCACATTTCTCTGGGAGATGGAGTTCGAGGTGAAGTGACGGCGGCGCGGCGCGTACAATTTCCGCCCATGAACTCCCGCCTGGTCCCGGTCGTCCTCGCCGCCGGCGCCTCCAGCCGGATGGGGCGTCCGAAGCCGCTGCTCGACCTCCGCGGGCGGACCGCGCTCGACCGGATTCTCGACGTCTGCGCGCTGGCCGGGGTCGCCCCCGCCGTCGTGGTGCTGGGGTCGGACGCGGAGGCGGTGGAGGCGGGGTGCGACCTCGGGCGTGCGATCGTGGCGCGGCACGGAGAGTGGGCGCGCGGGATGACCTCCTCCCTGCAGGCCGGTCTCCGGGTGCTTCCTGCGTTCGCCGAGGGAGTCTTCGTCTGGCCCGTGGACCTGCCGCTCGTCCCGGCGCAGGTCGTCCGCGAGCTGGCGATCCGGTTCGCTCTGGCGCGGCAGAACCAGCGGCTCCCGATCCTCATCCCGCGGGGTTCGCGGCGCGGGCACCCCGTGCTGTTCGACCGTGGGTACCTCGCGGATCTCCTCGCGCTCCCGTCGGACCGCCCTCCCCGGGACGTGATCGACCGGCACGCGGGGGCGGTGGAGGAGGTGAGGGCGGGGGAGGAAGTGGTACGGGACCTCGACACACCGGCGGACTATGCCGCCGCGCTCGAGGCGGACCCGCGATGAACGGCGCCGCCCGCCGACCCGGCCGCCCGACGGGAGATCCCTGATGCCCCGCGGACCGCGTCGCGAAGGCTGGCTTCACCGCAACCCGCGCCGCCTCCAGCCCGGGTTCACGCGCCCCCCGCGCCGACCGGGGAAGACCCACCACGGACTTGCCCGCGTCCTCTCCAAGCTCGGCGTCGCCTCCCGCTCGGAGGCCGCGGACATGATCGCCGCAGGACGCGTGCTCGTGAACGGCCGGACCGCCCGGGACCCGGAACAGCCGACCGACCAGTCCGTCGACCTGATCGAGGTCGACGGCCGCGCCGCGACCGGCGCAAAACCGGTCTACCTGGCGATGCACAAGCCCGCCGGCGTCCTCACCACCGCGCACGACCCGGAGGGGCGCCCGACCGTCTACACCCTCCTCCCGGACGACCTCAACTCCTGGGTCTTCCCCGTCGGCCGCCTCGACGGCCCCACCTCCGGCCTCCTGCTGTTCACCAACGACTCCCGCGTCGGCGACGCCCTCACCGACCCCGAGTCGGGGGTCCCGAAGGTCTACGAAGTGAAGGTCAAGCCGCAGATGTCCGCGGAAGCGCTCGCCGCGCTCGAACAGGGGGTCGAACTGGACGAGGGGTTCGTGACCCGCCCGGCACGCGTCCACGTCCTCTCCTCCAACCCCGGGTCGACCTGGTTCGAGCTGACGATCCGCGAGGGAAAGAACCGCCAGGTGCGCCGCATGGCCCTCGCCGTCGGGCACGAGGTGACGAAACTGCGCCGGACGCGCGTCGGGCCGGTGGAGCTCGGCGACCTCAAGAGCGGGACCTGCCGGCCCCTGACCGCCGCGGAGATCCGCGCGCTGAAAGTGCTCGCACGCGGACCCGGGGGACGGCGGTAGTCAGACGCGCGGATCCGGGGAGAAATCGGCCGTCGAATCCCCGGGCGCGGACCATCCTGCCGTCCACGCTCCCCAGCCTTCGAGCCGAATCGGGGTTCATACCACCTCCCCCCATCCCCGCCATCCCCCCGGCTCCCCCCCGGCCGCCACCCACACCGCCTCCATCGCCTCACCCTTCCGCTCTAGACTCCCGCGGTCCCCAACCTGCTTCAGCAGCTCAATCCCCTGCCGCCAGTCCTCCGCCGCATCCCCGCGCCGACCCGCCGCAAGGTGCAGCATCGCCCGGTCACAACGACAGATCCCCTCGGCCCGCGGGTGGCGTAACTCCCGGTGGATCGCAATCGCCTCGTCGATCGCCTTCCGCGCCCGCTCCTCCCTGCCCGTCTCGTGAAACACATTCGCGAGACTCCCCAGCGCGAATCCGGCGCCGCGGCGGTTGCCGACCTCCTGGCACAGCGCCAGCCCCCGCTCGAACGCCGGCTCCGCCAGGTCGAAACGCTTCTGGTTCCAGTAGTGCGCGCCCAGGTTCGTCAGCAGGATCCCCTCCGAACGCCGGTTCCCCAGTTCCCGGTGGATCGTCAGCGCGGCCTGGAAGTGTTTCTCGGCGTCCTCGTAGCGTCCGGAGATGCTGATCATGGTGGCGAGATTTCCCTGGGCGATTCCGGCAAAGCGGCGATCCCCGATTTCGAGGAGGAGGGCGAGAGACCTCGAGAGGACTTCCTCCGCAAGGTCCGCCCGCCCGGTCTCGGTGTAGATGCTCGACAGATTGGCCAGGGACAGGGCCTCGAGGCGCCTGTCTCCGGACTGCCGGTTCGCGGTCAGCAGTTCCCCGAACACCCGCTCCGCCTCCGCCGGGCGCCCCGTCGCGCGCAGGACGATCGCCAGCGTGTTGAGCGTCGTGATTTCCCCGTGCCGGTCTCCCTCGGCCCGGTGGAGGGCGAGCGCCTGCTCGGCGAGCGGCTGCGCCTCCTCGACACGCCCGACGTCGATCGCGTGCGCCGCAACATGGCCGAGAGTCCGCGCTTCGAGACGCCGGTTGCCCGCGGCGCGGAACAGGGCGAGGGCCTCTTCGAAGCACGCGACCGCGGCGGCGGGCTTCCCGGCATCGGAGGCGGCGCCCGCGGCGCGGCCGAGCGCCTCCCCGCGGTCGCATCCTTCGGAGAGGGCCGCGAGCTGGCGCCAGAGCCGTTCCGCTGTCTCGTCGCGAAAGTGCCGGTCGGCATGCCGGGCGGCGCGGCCGAGGTAGCGCTTGTGCAGACCCTTCATCCCGGCGGCGCCCGCGTGCGCGGCGAGGTCTTCGGCGAAAGGATCCGCCGGGTGCGCCGTCGAGGCCGTGCGCTCCGCGATGCCGTCCACGGGGTCCGGTTCCGGCGCCCGCCCGCCTGCGAGCTCCTCGATCGCGGCAAAGGCGAGTTCGTGAAGCCGGGCGCGATCGCCGGGGAGCTGGAGCCGGTAGGCGACCTCCCGCAGGAGGGCGTGGCGGAACAGGTAGGCGGATTCCGCGGAGAACGATCCGGTGAACTCGGCGTTCATGGGAGCGGCATCGTACCCGTCCCGGAGGGGCGCGCGCCGCGGCGACCCGGAATCACCCCTGCCGGTTCTTCGCGCACGAATAGAAACGGCGGGCGAGACTCGCGTCTCACCCGCCGTTGAGCGTTCGCAGGTGCGAACTTAGTCGCCCGTGACGATCGTCTCGAACTTCCAGTAGAGGCCGCCCAGGATCTTGGTGGTCTTGTGAGAGACCGTCTTGATCTTGGACACGCCGCCATTGGCGCACGCCGTCTCAACGCTCGCGTCGCCGACCGCGATGAGGCCGACGAAGCCGGTGGCGCTGGAAGCGCCCGTCTTGGCGCCAGCAGCGTCGTTGGTGACGCCGCCGTAGTACGACGGATACTTCACGGAGCTGAACAGCCCGCCGTCCGGCACGGGGGTGATCCCGTAGGAGCAGCCGGCGAGGACCGGAATGGCGAGCAGGCAGGCGATGAGTCCGAGCTTCTTCATTTCCCCTCCTTTGACAGAAACCTAGGATGTGGAACACGTTCCGACACATAACTCAGGGCGCTTAGATACCCGATAGAGACTCGGGGCGTCAAGAATTTATGGGAGGAATTCCGAAGGGGTGATTTCGCCCGCAATCGGCCTGCCGGGCGGGACTTAGGAACCCGTCAGAATCAACGCGGCGTTCTTGCTCCCGAACCCCAGCGTGGACACCATGATCGTCTTCGCCCCGCAGTCCCTTGCCCGGAGCGGCGTGTAGTCGAGGTCGCACGCCGGATCCGGCGTCTCCAGGTTGATCGTGGGGGGCAGCGCCCGCGCCTTCATCGAGAGAATCGCGGCGACCGCCGCCGAACTTCCGCACGCCCCCTGCGGATGACCCGTCATCGACTTGACCGCCGTCATCGGCACGGCCTTCGCCCGGTCGCCCAGGAATCGCTTCAGCGCCTTCGTCTCGATCCGGTCGTTCAGCTGCGTCCCGGTCCCGTGAAGCCAGACCGCGTCGACGTCGTCCGGACGAAGACCCGCGTCCTCACAGGCCAGCTGCATCGCCCGCGCGGGCTCGATCCCGTCCTCGGCCATCCGGACCCGGTGGTGCGCGTCGCAGGTGCCGCCGTGCCCGCGCACCTCCCCCATCGACTTCCGCCCCTCGCGCTCAAGGATCATCATCCACGACCCCTCGGCGATCACCATCCCGTCCCGCTCGCCGTCGAACGGGCGCGACGCCCGCGCCGGCGTCGCCTGGTATTTCTTCGCCAGAATCCCCATCAGGCAGAGCCCTTCCATCATCCCCCGCGTGATCGGCGCATCCGCCCCGCCCACCAGAACGCGGTCCGCGCGCCCGTCCCGGATCAGCATCATCGCGTAGCCGATGGCGTCCGTGCTCGAGGTGCACCCGGTCGTGAGCACATGGCTCGGCCCGTGCAGCCCGAACGCCATCGACACCTCGCTCGCGATGTTCCCCATCGTCGCGGACGGGACCACGTACAGGCTCGCCTTGCGGACGTTTCCCTTGTACCAGAGGTCGTACTGCTTCTCGAGGAACTCCATGGCGCCGCCGCCGGAGCCGAGCACCACCGCGAATCTCCGGCGCTCCTCCAGGCTCAGCTTGGTCGGGTCGATCTCCGCCGTCGCAAACGCCTCGCGCCCGGCCGCGATCGCCATCGGCACGACACGCCCCACGTGCTTGAGGTCGCTCTCCGCCATGTAGAGTTTCGGGTCGAAGGTGGGAAGCCATCCCGCAATCCGGACATCCATCCCGTCCGTGGGGATCTGGGCCAGTTCGCGGATCCCGCTCTCCCCTGCCAGCAGGGCTTCCAGGTAGCGCGCGTTTCCTACTCCCTGAGGCGAAACACTTCCGACTCCGGCGATTGTGACCCTTGGGGGCATCCCGGCGATCATACAGGCAGAGTCGCGAATGAAAAGGGGTTCTTCCCGGGAATCGGGGGAACACCGGGGTGTCCCGCAGGCGTGCGCGGCGGTAGATTGGTCGGCATGCTGCAGGAAATTCGCGACGATCTGGAGGGCTGGCTCGGGGAAAACGAGGCCTCCGTGTTGCGCGCAGCCGACCCGGAACGGCTTCGCCGGAGCTACCCCCGGGCGGTTTCGCGGGAGAGCTGGCGGGCCGCGGACGATGCGGTCACCGCGGCCGGGGCCCGCGGCGATGCGGATCTCCTGGCCCGACACACCGCCCTCCGCGGTCTGGCGGCGCGGCTCTGGCTCGCGGAGGAGGAGAAGGAGGAAGCGGCGGCGGCGCGTGCGCGGCTGGAGGCCGCCCGCGGACGGCTCCCCGACGGGCAGGAGACCGAT
>JABWAY010000162.1 GCA_013360825.1 Candidatus Brocadiia bacterium
CTCCCCCGCACGCGGCGCGGCGCCTCCGCCGCCGGCCGCGGCGCCGCCCCCCTCCGTCACCCCGGCAGGTGCCTCCAGGACCGGCCCGAATCTCCGCTACCAGGACGTCCCCACCGGCCCGGGGCTTCTCACCTACCTCCTCTGCGCCGCCATCCTCATCGGTCTCGTCTTCGCCGCGCGCTGGATCGGCGGGCGCGCGATGGCAAAGGTCATGGAAGACGAGAAGGCGAAGCAGCAGGGACGATGATCAACTTCGACAACAACGCCACCACCCCCGCGTGCCCGGAAGCGATCGAGGCCGTCACGTCCGCCCTTCGCGACTGCCCCGGGAATCCGAGCAGTGCGCACGCGGCCGGGCGGAAGGCGAAGAAGCTGCTGTCCGAGTGTCGCGAACGCGTGGCGGCGTGCCTCGGCGCGCTCCCGGATGAGATCGTGTTCACGGGAAGCGGTTCGGAGGCGGACCACCTGGCGGTGCAGGGGGTGTGGGAGTCGGCGACGCGGTGGAACAGCAAGAAGAAGCGGATTCTGACGACGGGCGTGGAGCATCCCGCGGTGCGGAAGACGCTGAAGGTGCTGGAGGGGCGGGGTGCGGAGGTGGTGACCGTTCCGCCCGGCCCGGACGGGCGGGTGAGCGCGGAGGCGGTCGGCGAGATGCTGACGCTCGACACGCTGCTGGTGACGGTGATTCTGGGGCAGAATGAGACCGGGGTGATCCAGCCGGTGAAGGAGATCGCGGCGCGCGCGCGGGCCTGCGGCGCGTATGTGCACACGGATGCGGTGCAGGCGGTCGGCAAGATTCCGGTGCGGCCTGCGGACCTGGGTGTGGACCTGCTCTCCCTGGCGGCGCACAAGTTTCACGGGCCGAAAGGGGTGGGGGCGCTGTACGTGCGGACGGGGACGCGGGTCGGGGCGATCGCCCAGGGCGGTGGGCAGGAAGCGGGGCTCCGGCCGGGGACGGAGAACCTGCCGGGGATTGCGGGGCTCACGGCGGCGCTCGAGGCCGCGCTGAGGACGCTGGAGGCCGATCTCCCGCGGGTCCGGGAGCTCCGCGACCGGCTTGCGTCGGGGATCCTGGAGGCCTGCCCGGTCGCGCGGTGGAACGGGGCGCGGGAGCACCTGCTGCCGAACACGGCGAACCTCTCGTTTCCCGGGTTGCGGGCGGACATGCTGATGCTGGGGCTGGACATGGAGGGGGTCTGCGTCTCGACGGGGAGCGCGTGCCATTCCGGGGCGCAGGAGCCGTCTGAGATTCTGCTGGCGATGGGGCTGGACGGGGACGCGGCGCGGAGCGCGCTGCGGCTGTCGCTCTCCCGGCTGTCCACGGCGGCGGACGTCGACCGGTGCCTGGAGCTGTTTCCCCGGGTGCTGCGCCGCGTCCTGAAATAAAGACATCGGCAGGGCTGCCCTCCGCAGGCGAACACTTTGCGAACTCTTCACAGGTTTTCAACGGGCGAAAAAGAAAACTTCCTCCTCTCCCACAACTCGGCGCAGCCGCACTAGTTGCGCATCTCCGCGAATTTGACGCTCACGCACGGCCCCTGCTAGATTCCGAACCGTCGTCCGCCGTCGCGTTCCAGCCGGTCCTCCCTCACCCACGACCCTCCAGGTGTTCATGCTCCCCTCCGATGCCGTCGCCCTGAGAGACCGTGTCTTCGCAGAACTCTCCTCCCGGCTCCCCGAAGACGAATTCAAGGCCTGGTTCGACCCGGGCAAGATCCATCTCACCGCCAGCGGCGCCTCCGCGTGCGAACTTCACGTGCGGAACGTCTTCATGGCGGAACACTACGAGCGCAACTACAGGAAGACGCTCGAGGACGTCCTGGCCAGCGTCGCCCAGGGGCCCGTCCGCCTCGCGATCCGGGTGAACGGCGAGGCAGGACGGCATCCGGCGGAACACGTCGAAGCGCGCGCCGAGCAGCTCGCGGAGACCCGGAACCCGGATCCGCCGGGCCCGTTCGCACAGCCGGTCTCCTCGACCCCGCGACCCGGGCTGGTCCTGAACCCGAACTACACCTTCGAGAACTTCGTCGTCGGCATCTCCAACCGCCTCGCCCACGCGGCGGCCATGAGCGTGGCCCAGTCCCCCGGGGCGGCCTACAACCCGCTCTTCCTCCACGGCTCGGTCGGACTGGGGAAAACCCACCTGCTGCAGGCGATCTGCCATGAGATCCTGAAGCAGAACCCGCGCCTGAACATCGTGTATCAGTCGTGCGAGGAGTTCGTGAACGACTACATCGCCTCCGTCCAGCAGATGCAGCAGCTGGAGGCGTTCCGCGCGAAGATGCGGGCGGTCGACATCCTGCTGATCGACGACATCCATTTCCTCGCGGGCAAGGAGGGGTCGCAGGAGGAATTCTTCCACACCTTCAACACCCTCCACAATGCCTCCAAGCAGATCATCCTCTGCTCCGACTCGCCCCCCAAGGACATCCCGACCCTCGAGGACCGCCTCGTCACCCGCTTCAGCTGGGGCCTGGTCGCGCGGGTGGACACGCCGACCTTTGAGACCCGGGTCGCCATTCTCAAGCGCAAGGCGGAGGCGCGCGGGACGCCCTTCCCCGAGGACGTCTACTTCTTCATCGCCCAGAACATCGAGTCGAACATCCGGGAACTCGAGGGGGCGGTGACAAAGGTCGCCGCCTACGCGAGCCTCCTGGCCCGCCCCATCGACCTGGACGTCGCCCGCGAGGCGCTCCGCGACGCCCTGGAGGTCGCCTCGGCCCCGGTGTCGATCCCGGACGTCCAGGCGGTCGTCTGCCGCAAGCTCGGCGTCAAGACCGCGGAACTGCAGTCCAAGAGCCGGACGAAGTCGATCAGCCGCGCGCGGCAGATCGGGATCTACCTCGCCCGCACGATGACCAACGCTTCGCAAACCGACATCGGCAACGCCTTCGGCGGACGCGACCATTCGACCGTGTCGTACGCGATCGACACGGTCAAGGACCAGATCGGGCACGACCCCTCCTACCGGAGTTTCCTGGAGGCGCTGGCCGACGAGATCCGGAAGAGCAAGCTGTAGAGAACTGTCCGAAAAGTCGTGAACCCGGCGGGAAACGGTTGCATAGTCCGGGGAGTTCCGCGGGCCCGCCCGCAGAATTCCAAGTCCTTCCGGAAGGCGTCCCCGGAGGATTGAGGAGGTTCTCCGCGTCCGGGAGGCGCGTCGGGACCGACGGGACACCGGGCGCATCCGGGAGTTGCGGCATGTCAGGGTGATGTTTTCCCGGTTCCGCCGACGCCTGTGATGACGGTGAAGAGATTCCTGAGTATTCAATTCCCTATAGACGGAGTGTCGTCATGCGCTTTCGCTGCAAGCGCGCCGATCTGGCGCAGGCCCTGACCGTGGTATCCGGCGCGGTTCCCGCCCGGACGAGCATGCCCATTCTCTCGAACGTCCGGCTGGCGGCGGACGACGGGGAACTGGTTCTGACGGCGATGGACATGGAGATGGGGCTGAGGTTCGCGGTCCGGGATGTGGGCATTCAGAAAGGCGGAGCGGCGCTCCTGCCGGCGGCGAAGCTGGCGGCCATCGTCCGGGACATCCGGGACGAGGAGGTGAGATTCGACGTCGACGGGAAGCTGGCGACGATCGAGCTCGAGGGAGGGCAGTTCAAGCTTGCAGGGGCGGACCCGCAGGACTTCCCCCAGTTCCCGGCATTCGTCGAGGGGCGGGCGGTGCGGATCGCGGTGGAGGACTTCCGCGACATGGTCCGCAAGACCGTCTTCGCCGTGTCGAGCGAGCAGGGCCGGTATGCGCTGACCGGGGTGCTGTTCGTGCTGCGGGAGAACGAGGCGCGGATGGTGGGAACGGACGGAAAGCGGATGGCGTACGTGAAAAAGAAGATCAAGGGCGGGCCGAAGGAGGAGGTGCGGGTGATCGTTCCTCCAAAAGGGCTGCAGTTGGTGGAGCGGATCATCGGCGGAGAGGACGAGGAGGTCGCCTTCGAATTCGAGGAAACGCAGATCAAGGCGAAGACGAGCGCGGGGATGATGTTCGCGAGGCTGGTGGAGGGGTCCTATCCGAACTACGAGGACGTGATCCCGGCGAACGCGGAGAGGAAAGTGACGGTTTCCGCGGCGGATCTCGAGTACCGGCTGCGACTGGCCTCGAACATGACGGACGAGAAGGGTCGGGCCGTGAAATTCTCGTTCGGGAAGGATGTCGTGAAGCTGTTCTCGCGGCGGATCACAGGCGAGACAGGTGAGGCCTCGCACGAGATTGCCGCGACGTATGACGGACCGGAGTTCGACGTTTCGTTCAACCCCGAGTTTTTCCTGGATTTCCTGAAGGTCGTGACGGGAAGCGGGTCGCGGGATGCGGTCGAGGCGTCTCCGGAGGCCGAGGAGCCGAAGGCGGAGGGGAAGGCGAAGAAGGGCAAAGCGAAGGCGGCGGCGAAGGAAGCCGCCCCGTCCGCCGGCGGGACGACGATCACGCTCGAGCTCCGCGACAAGTCGACTGCGGGAGTGATCCGTTCCGGCCGCGACTACACCTATCTGGTGATGCCGCTCACGATCGACGCCTGAGGATGGCGCAGGACCGGGGTCCGCGCAGGCTGGGGGATTTCGTGGCGTTCTTCCTGAAGAAGAACGGCCTCGACCGTCCTGTCAAGACCCGCTCGCTCGCCGCCAGCTGGGAGGCCGCGGTCGGCGATCCCCGTCTTGCGACGCATGCTCGCCCCGGGACGGTCCGCTCGGGTATCCTGAAGGTGGAAGTCGACTCCAGCGTGCTCCTCCAGGAACTCGGCTTCCGCCGCCGCGAGATCGTGAAACGTCTCGCGGAACTCGCGCCGGAATGCGGCGTGAAGGACATCCGCTTCGTCATGGGGAGCCCGAGGAAGGCACAGTGACCGATCGAGAACTGTCGGGCGCGTGGACGGCGGCGGTGGGGGAAGGCAGGCTGGCGCGCGAGTCCCGGCTGCTGAAGGTCGAGGGCGGCGTGCTCAGGATCGAGGTGGACTCCGCCTCGGCGCTCCAGAAGCTGGAGAAGGCGGCCCCCGAACTGCTCGCGAAACTCACGGCCGCCGGCGCGACCTTCCAGGAACTGCGCTTCTCCATGAAGGAGTTCGAGGTCGTCGCGCAGAACACGCAGGCGGACGACTACACGGCGTCGTCGATCACGAGCCTGGAGGGGCTGGAGGCGGTGCGGCAGCGCCCCGGGATGTACGTCGGCGACACGGGGCACAAGGGACTGCACCACCTGGTGTTCGAGTGCGTGGACAACTCGATCGACGAGGCGCAGGCGGGGTTCTGCCGCAACGTGCAGGTGCGGATCAACACGGACGGATCGCTGACGGTGATCGACGACGGGCGCGGGATTCCGACGGAGATGCATCCGAAGTTCAAGCTGCCGGCGGTGGAACTGGTCTTCACGAAGCTGCACACGGGCGGGAAGTTCGACAAGAATTCGTACAAGGTGTCGGCCGGGCTGCACGGGGTGGGAGTGAAGGCGGTCTCGGCGCTGTCGGAGTGGCTGGAGGTCGAGATCTGGAGGGGCGGGCACGAGCATTTCCAGCGGTATGAGCGCGGCGTGACGGTGACAGGGGTCGAGGAGCGCGGGCTCACGCAGAGGCGCGGGACGAAGATCACGTTCAAGCCCGACCCGCTGATTTTCACGGAGACGACGACGTTCTCCCGGGATCTCCTGGCGAAACGGCTGCGGGAGCTCGCGTTCCTGAACAAGGGAATCGCGATCACGATCGCGGACGAGCGGACGGACGAGTCCGAGACGTTCAAGTTCGAGGGGGGGATCCGGGCGTTCGTGCAGCACCTGAACGAGGCGAAGAAGCCGATCCACGGCGACGTGATCTACTTCGAGAAGGCGGAGTCCTCCGGGATGTCGGTCGAGGTCGCGCTTCAGTACAACGAGGGCTACAACGAAGCGGTGTTCGCGTTCGCGAATTCGATCAACACGCACGACGGCGGGACGCACCTGACGGGGTTCCGGAATGCGCTGACGCGGACGATGAACGCGTATGCGCGGGCGCACGAGTTCGTGAAGGCGGACGCGGGGTTGCCGACGGGGGACGACTATCGCGAGGGGCTGGTCGCGATCATCAACGTGAAGGTGCCGAATCCGCAGTTCGAGTCGCAGACGAAGGTGAAGCTGACGAACACGGAGGTGGAGAGTTTCGCGACGACGGTCACGAACGACGCGCTGGGGACGTACCTGGAGGAGCACCCGCAGCAGGCGCGGCAGATCATCGAGAAGGCGCTGGTGGCGTCGAAAGCGCGGGAGGAGGCGCGGAAAGCGCGGGACCGGGCGCGGCTGGGGGCGCTGTCGGGGACGAAGCCCGGGAAGCTGGCGGACTGCCAGGAGCGGGACATGACGAAGTGCGAGATATATCTGGTCGAGGGAGACAGCGCCGGCGGGAGTGCGAAGCAGGGGCGGGACCGGAGGACGCAGGCGGTGCTGCCGCTGAAGGGGAAGATCATCAACGTCGAGAAGGCGCGGATCGACAAGATGCTGGAGCACGAGGAGATCCAGGCGCTGATGGGGGCGATCGGGACGGGGATTAAGGACGAGTTCGCCTACGACAAGCTGAAGTACGGGAAGATCATCATCATGTGCGACGCGGACGTGGACGGTTCGCACATCCGGACGCTGCTGCTGACGTTTTTCTTCCGGCAGATGAAGGACCTGATCGAGAAGGGGCACGTCTACATCGCGTGTCCGCCGCTGTTCCGGGTCGCGCGGAAATCGAAGGTCGAGTACGTGAGGAGCGAGAAGGAGATGGACCAGACGCTGCTGATGCTCGGGGTCGAGGGGACGACGTTCCGGCGGTCGAGCGACGGGAAGCAGTGGGTGGGAGGGGATCTCAAGGATCTGTGCGCGCATCTCATCCGGCTGGAGGAGCTGGCGCGGGGGCTGGCGCGGCGTGCGATCGACTTCGAGACGTACCTGACGATGCGCGCGCCGGACGGCCGCCTGCCGATCTACCGGGTCACCTACAAGGGCGGGGAGGAGTTCCTGCACAGCGAGGAGGACCTGAACGCCTGGATCCGCGAACGGGAGCGGGAGATCGGGCGGGAGCTGGCCGTGTACGACCGGGAGCTGGGCGAGCAGCCGCCGGACACGGAGGCGTACGAGCCTCGGGAGATCCACGAGTCGAAGGAGATCGAGACGGCGCTGCAGGCGGTGAAGTTCGCGGGGTTCTCGATCGAGGACTACCTCGGGGTTCCCGGGGCGGACCGGTTCTTCCTCGGCGCCGACAACGAGTCGACGCCGGTCGGGTCGCTGCGGGAGCTGGTGAAGGCTCTCCGCAAGCTCGGGGGGAAGGGGCTCGACGTGCAGCGGTACAAGGGTCTGGGGGAGATGAATCCCGACCAGCTGTGGGAGACCACGATGGACCCGAAGACGCGGACGCTGCTCAAGGTCCGGCTGGAGGACGAGGTCAAGGCGGACGAGATGTTCACGATCCTGATGGGCGAGGAGGTCGAGCCGCGCCGGGCGTTCATCGAGAAGCATGCGCTCGAGGTCAAGGTCCTGGACGTCTAGGCGATGGGAGTGCGCGACCATCGCAAGGCCTCCGCGGGCGGGCAGGCGACGTTCGCGGTGATCACATCCTCCGACAGCCGGACGGAGCGGACGGACGAGTCAGGGCGTGTGGCGACCGCGCTGCTGGAAGGGGCGGGGCACCGTTCTCTCGGCCGCCTTCTCGTTCCGAACAGCGAGGGGAAACTGCGCGCGGCGATCCGGGGAGGCTGGCGCCGCGGCGCGGACCTCGTGGTCGTCACCGGAGGGACCGGGGCCGGGCCCCGCGACGTCTCGGTCCAGGCCGCCCGGGCCTGCGCCGACCGGGAGATGGAGGGGTTCGGCGAACTCTTCCGCCTCCTCTCCTGGCGCGAGATCGGCTCGGCGGCGATGCTCTCCCGCGCATTCCTGGGCCTCCGCTCCGGGCGGGCGGTCTGCGTGACCCCCGGGTCCCCGAAGGCGGTTTCGCTCGCGCTCCGGCGGCTGATCGTCCCGGAACTGCTCCATCTCCTGGCGCAGGCCCGCGGCCCCCGCTGACCCCTCGCGATTCCGCCTTGATCCACGCTTCCCTTCCACCCTAGAATCGGGGTTCACGACTCCGTCCCGGGGGGGACAGAGGAGGCAGACATGTCAGACCAGAGTCTTCGCCCCGGCCTGCGCCTGTCCGAGTACATCCTGGTCGAGCGCATCGGCAGCGGCGGATTCGGGGAAGTCTGGGTCGCGAGGCACGCGGAGATCGAGGGCCGCCGGGTTGCGATCAAGGTTCCGACCGAGCGGGGGTTTACGCGCGAGCTGCGCGCGGAGGCGTTCCTGCAGAGTGCGCTGGTGCACCCGAACATCGTGCGGACGCTCGGGCTGAACACGCAGCACGACCCCCCGTTCTTCGTGATGGAGTATGTCGAGGGGATTTCGCTCCGGGATCTGCTGCGCAAGAAGAAGCGGCTGCTGCCGGCGCAGGCGGCGCGGGTGGTGTCGCAGACGCTGGAGGCGCTGCAGTTCGCGCACGACCGGGGTGTCGTGCACCGGGACGTGAAGCCCGGGAACATCATCTGCGGAACGGACGGGCGGGTGCGGGTGACGGACTTCGGGCTGTCGCACGTTTCGGATCTTTCGGCGTCCACAATGAGGCACAGCGGGCGGGGGCCGGCGCCGCGGCTGCTGCCGGGGACGGCGCTGTACATGGCGCCGGAGCAGCGGCGCGGTCAGGCGGTGGACGGGCGTGCCGATGTGTATGCGGCGGGGGTGGTGCTGTTCGAGACGCTGACCGGGGAGCTGCCGAGCGGGTGCGACCTGCCCGGCGAGCTCAATCCGCGGGTGCCGCCGGAGCTGGATGCGATCGTGAAGCGGGCGCTGAAGTCGGAGGCGGGGCTTCGGTATGCGAAGGCCGGGGCGATGCGGGAGGATCTGGAGCGGTTCCTGCGTGGGGAGGAGCCGCTGGCGAAGCCGGCGGGGACGTTCGCGGCGCGGGGTTCGCAGCGCTGGCTGGCGGTGAGCGCGGCCGCGAC
>JABWAY010000163.1 GCA_013360825.1 Candidatus Brocadiia bacterium
GGGCTCCCCCGCCGGCTCCGCGCGGTGCCGCACCTCGGTCGCCCGTTCCCGGGCCTGCGCGAGATCCGTGACCTGCCCGGTGGACTGCAGAAGCGCCGCGCGTCCCTCCACCGCGTCCGCCAGAAGCCGCGCAGCGTCCGGACCGTGATCCTGCAGCACCTCGATCGCCCGGATGAACGCGGCGTCCGCCTCCTCCGGCCTCCCCGCCGCCTGCATCCAGCGCCCCTGCGCCGTCAGCACCTCCGCCACCCGCGGGTCCCGCTTTCCGAATTCCTTCTGGCGCAGATCCAGCGCCTTCTGGAGGAAGGGCGAGCTTTCGTCGAAGCGCCCCTGCTGGAGAAGGAGGGTTCCGAGAAACAGCGCGGCGTCCGCGAGGCGCGCCGGCGCGGGGGGCGTCGCGGTCCCCTCGATGTCGACGCGGCGGCGTGCGTGGAGGACGGCTTCGTCCGTCCGTCCCTCGTCCCGGAGGAACCGGGCGAGCTCCGCGAGGGCGGCCCCGACCGAGCCGTCGCCGGCGCGGTCGGCGTGCGCCAGTCGGGCGAGGAGATCGGCTTCGCGGGGAGGTCCCGTCATGGCGCGGGATTCTACACCGCCGCCCGGCGCTCCGGCGACGGTCGCCGCCCGGGAGCCTGTAAGATCACGGGGTGCCTGAACTGCCCGACCTCGAAATCTATCGCGAACACATCGCGCGCCTGTGCCGGGGCCGCATCCTCCGCTCCGTGCGCGTCGCCTCGCCGTTCCTGCTGCGCACCGTCACCCCTCCCCTCTCCGATTTCCACGGCCGGACCCTCGCCACCGTCGGACGGCTCGGCAAACGGCTCCTCCTCGGGTTCGAACCGCAACGGTGCCTCGCCATCCACCTGATGATCTCCGGCCGGCTTCGCTGGCTCCCCCCGGATTCCCCGCTTCCACGCCGTCTCGGGCTGGCGGCGTTCGATTTCGACCATGGATCGCTCGTTCTGACGGAAGCGGGGACGAAGCGGCGTGCGGCGCTCCACGCCCTGGACGGACCTGATGGGCTGGCCGCGCTCGACAGGGGCGGGATCGACCCGCTGGCCGCGACGGCCGACGCCTTCCTCGCGGCGCTGCGGCGGGAGAGCCGGACGCTGAAGCGGGCGCTGACGGATCCGGGGATTCTCTCCGGGATCGGGAATGCGTACTCGGACGAGATCCTGCACCGGGCAGGGCTTTCCCCGGTTCAGCTCACGGGTCGGCTGACGGACGCGCAGGGAGCGCGATTGCGGGAATCGACGATCGCGGTGCTCACGGAATGGACCGCGACGCTCCGGAAGGCCGCCGGGGATTCGTTTCCCGGGAAGGTCACGGCGTTCCGGAAAGGGATGGCGGTTCACGGGCGGTACCGCGAGCCGTGCCCGGTCTGTTCCGCCCCGGTACAGCGGATCGTGCACGGGGAGCATGAGACGAACTACTGTCCCCGCTGCCAGAACGGCGGCCGGATCCTGGCGGACCGGTCGCTGTCCCGGCTGCTCAAGGGAGACTGGCCGCGGACGCTCGAGGAACTGGAGGAGAGCCGACCGGGCGGCGCAGGATCACCATCCGGAGCAGCTGGGCCATCCCGGCCCCCGCGGCGAGGTGTTTGAGCGTGTGACCGCTCACGGCGTGTCCCATCCACTCGAAAATCCGGACGTCGAGCGCTTCGTTGACCTTGGCGAGCCCGTACCAGCCGAAGACGAGGACGAGGTCGAGCGTGCGGTCGTAACGGCGCGGGTAGAGGACGAGCATGAGGGGAATGGCGAGCATGGGGTAGAACTGGACGAGCGCGTAGAGGCGGAGGTCGCCCGCGCCGCGCATCTCTCCCCAGCGCCAGGCGACGACGCTGGCGACGCCGAAAACCAGAAACGGGACGACGAGGGCCGCCCCGGCGCGGAGCGAAATGCGCTCCATGACCTGCACGCCGAGCAGCGACATGAACACGACGGTCATGGGGAGGCGGTCCCAGAACAGGCGGGCGGTCCCGGGTTCCCAGTGGTACCAGCCGGAGCCGAGGCCGGTGAAGAAGCAGCCGACGAAGACGAAGATCCAGACGCGGCGTTCCACGGCGGTGAGGAAGGGGCGGTCGGGGCCGACGCGGTTGCGGCGGAGGATCCAGACGAGCGCGACGGCGCCGACGACGGAAAACGGGAGGTTGGAGGCGACGTCGCCGAAATTGGGAATCCCCGCGAGGGGCCGCGTGTCCGCGAAGTTGTGATAGGCGGGATCCTGCGGGATGCGGGGGACGAAGAACAGGGCGACCCCGGCCGCGAGGGCGAGGCCGGCGATGAGGGGAGTCCGGAGGCGGCGGTGGGAGAGCGGCATCGGGGTGCGGACAGCTTACAGCCCGGGCCGGCGGCCGGCACGGGATGGCGCCCGGAGCCTCCGCGGCTGTCCGCGGCCGGTTCCCGGATGTAAGCTGGCCCCATGCGCCCCGCCCTCTTCCTTCTGCTGCTGGCCGCCGCCGCACCGGCACAGACGGGAACGGTCGCCCGGAGCGTGGACCCCGGGAAACAGGTCGTCGTCGTCGTGAACGACGCAGTCCCCGAGGGACTTGAGATCGCGGCGCACTACGGCCGGCTGCGCGGGGTCCCCGAAGCCAATATTCTCCGTCTCCGCTGTCCGGCGGGCGAGACGGTCACCTGGCCTGAATTCCGCGAGACGATCCTCGCGCCGTTCGTGAAGTTCCTGGAAGGGTTCCCGGAGGCGATCTACGTCGTCCCGGTCTACGGCGTGCCGCTGCGCATCTCCGTGGAGAAGTCCGAACACAAGGACCCGTCCGGCCTGGGGAATGCCGCGTGCGTGGACGCGGAGCTCGCGCTGGCGCTGCGTCCGGATCACGAAATCCATCTCTGGTTCGCCAACCCGCTCGCCGGCAGGACGCAGCACGTCACGCGCGACGACCGTCTCCTCCTGGTCTCCCGCCTCGACGGGCCGACCCCGGCCATCGCGCGCGGGCTGGTCGACAGGGCGATCTACGCGGAGACCTACGGCGTGACCGGCAGGGCGTACCTCGACACGCGCGGGTTGAGCGAAGACGGCGGCTCCTACGGGTCGACCGACGAGGAGATGCGCCTCTGCCTCGGCGTCTGGGAAAAGTACGGGTTCGCGGCGGTGGACGAGGACACCCAGGCACTCGTCGATGTCTCCACCTGCGCCGATGCCCTGTTCTACTGGGGGTGGTACACCGGGACCTATAACGGCACGCGGCCGTACCAGTTCAACACCGGCGCGGTCGGCGCCCACCTTCACTCGTTCAGCGCGACGACGATCCGCAGCGACAAGGCGCAGTGGGTGGGGCCGCTTCTGGCCCACGGCATCACCTGCACCATGGGCACGGTCTGGGAGCCGTATACCGTCGGCTTCCCCGCCATGCATGTGATCTACGACCGGATGTTCCAGGGATACACCTGGGGGGAAGCGTCGCTGATGGCGACGCGGATCCTCTCCTGGATGTGCGTGTTCGTCGGCGACCCGCTCTACGCGCCCTGGGCGGAGGGGATGGCCGCCTCGCAGGCGACAAACCGCGAGCTGGCCTCGAAGAGTTTCGACCTCGTCGCCGCGGCGCTGGACCGGAACGACCTCGCCGCGGCGCGGGCCGCTCTCGCCGACGTCGCTGCGCTCCCGGTGAGGTACGAGGGGGCCAAAGACCTGTCTTTCCTGGAGCGGGAATGCGCGGCCCGCGCGATCGCGCCCGGGCCCGGCACCGTCGCGGATCTCCAGGCAGCGCTCGCCGCCGCGGCCGGTGCCGGGGATCCGAAAGCAAAGCAGGCGGCGCTGGAGCGCGCTCTCGCGGCCAGCCCCGCGAACTTCGACGCCAACCTCGCCCTGGGAACGCTCCACGCCGCGGCGAACCGGCACAGGGATGCGATCGCCTGCCTCGAGAAGGCGCGGCAGGTCGTCCCGGACGCCCCTGCCGCGGCGGAGCCTCTCGGCCGCTCCCTGATCGCATCCGGCCGCTTCAGGGAGGCCATCCCGCTTCTGAAACGCGCCGTCGAGGATGGAGCAGGAGCGGAATGCCTGGAGGCGCTCGGCGACGCATGCCTCAAGGCCGGGGATCCGGCGCAGGCCGTGACGCACCTGGCGGGTGCGCTCGCCAGGGATCCGTCGAACCGCGACGCCGCCCTGCTTCTCGCGAAGGCGCACGAGGCGGCGAAGGACCCCGCCGGCGCCCTGCAGGCGCTGCAGGCGGCCGTGGCGATCGTCCCGGCCGCCCACGAGGATGTCGCCGCCTGGAAGTCGGCCTGGAAGCTGCTCGCGACGGCGGCCGATCGCGCGAAAGACAAGGGCGAGAAGGACAGGGCATCCCTGGCGCTCTCCGACCTCGACGCCCCCCTCTTTGTCCTCCCGTCCCGCGGCGTGGCGCTCAAGATCTGCTCGACGGTCGAGGATCTCTGGACCCAGGGAAAACCGGTCGCGCTGGCCGCCCCTGCCCGGGAAGCGCTGAAGGGGACGCTGCTCCCCCGCCTGGTCGTCGGAAACGCTTCGGGCGAGGCCGTCACGGCCCGCCTGAAAGGGCCGCTGCCGCGCGAGATCGCGCTCGGCGTCTTCCAGGGTGCGGGAGACCCGCCGGTGAAGGAATTCGGACTGATCCCCGGGGAGTACGACGTCGTTCTCGAGGCTGTGAAGGGCAGGGAGCGGCGGACGGCGACCGGGCATTTCCGTTTCGAACTCGGGCAGCGCTACGGGATGGTGATCGACGGGCAGTTCGGATTGACGCTCCCGCCGCCGAGGAAATAGGCGCGGACGCCGCGGCGTGCGGCGCCCACCCGGTCCCGGATGCCCGATGGAATCCGCGGCGCAGGACCCGATGGCGGCGGCCTCCTGCGGCGCGCCGATCCGGTGCCGCCGGGGTTTCCCTCCTTCCGCGGGCGCGCCGGCCTTCCCGGCCCCTCAGCTCAGGACGTCGTGCATCCGGCCGTCTGGCGGACGCCAGGCCGTCGGCCACCCGACTCGCCGCGTCCGGCACATCCCGTTCCGGGAATGGACAGCGGGGTGACGGGACGGGGGCAGGGCGGTGGCACCGCATGGCTGACTTTTCAGGCGGGCAGTGATCCGGGTGAAGGGCCGTGCGGTTCGGGCAGGGCCGCGAGCAGGAACGCCGGACTTCCCTCTCCCCGGGCGGGGAGAGGGAAGCGCCAGCCTACATTCCAGAGTCCTTACGATAATCGTCGGCGCTCATCTTCTTCGTGCGCCCGTCCGGGCCGATGAATCCGACGAGCTTTGCCCTCGTCGTGCCCGTCACGGGAACCTCAAACACTCCGAGGGCGCGGCAGTAGTACTTTCTGGCGTCCGTCCGGTCGAAATAGGGCGCCTCGTCGATCTGGTCCCCGACCAGCGTGCACTTGTTCCCCAGGCCAAGCACGACGTAAATGTTCGCGGCGATGCGCGGCGGAACGACCAGCGGGTCGTCGGTCATCATCGGGTTCAGGCCGAAGTCCCTGACGAGGATGCTCAGCCCCTGGCTCCCGGGCGACTTGTCGATCACGCGCACGAACTGAAGGCCGCTGGCTCCCATCATGCTCGGCATCGTCGTGAAGCAGTGCATCTCCACGCCGCTGTCGCTCGGGACGACCCCGGAAGCCTCGTCATGGAGCATTCCCATGTTGATTCCGGAGGACTTGATCGACGTGATCTGGTCCGCCGTCAGCGTCGTCGCGGCAGCCTCGAGAATCGTGTTCGGCGCCTGGAATTCCGGTCCGAGCTTGGTGAAAAGATCGGTCGCGACGAGCGCCGTCATCGGGGTGGCCGGCTTCTTCATCAGCGAATCCCAGCCGCAGGGATACTGCCCCTTCAACCCCTGGCGGATCTGAATCTGGTGCGAAAGGTCCGCGAGCGAATAGGCCTGGGTGCTGGAACGGCTCTTCGCCTGCACGTTCTCCAGCTTCATGATGACGAGCGAGGACAGCAGCACGAGGATGGCGAGGACGATGAGAAGTTCGATCAGCGTGAAGCCGCTGTTTCTGTGTGTGGTACGCATGGTGTCGGGTCTCCTGTCATGAATGTCGGTGGTGGATGGTGTTCGACCGGAAGTCCGGTCCCGGAACGGATCCTGCTCCCCGGCACGGTGTCGCGATCGGGACCTTCTCGATCCGACCGGGAGGAGCCTGCGGAGGGACAGGCCGATCACTCGATGCGGCCGCGCAACCTTCGGGGGTCGGGGGTGCCGCTTCGGTCGCCGGAAGATGCGGCGCGACGCGGACCGTCGGCGATCCCGCCTCTTCTTTCTGCTCCGATCCGCACACCGCCGTCAGCCCCGGGGCGGACGGAACCCGGACACAGCAGCAGGGCGTCGCGAGAGCGGCGCAGCAGCAGGACGCGGAAACGCAGGCCTTCGCGGCCCGGGGCGGGGAGCGGAAGCACGTGAAGCCCATGGACGGATCGACAACGCCGGCGATGCCCGAAATCCAGAGCGCATACCAGAGTGCCGCCCCCGCCCGGAACCGGGAGGATGCAGCGACACGACCCGCGGCATGAAGGAGTGACGTCATCGGGAGTCACCGGGCGCAAATGGAGGACCCTGTGGGAAAAGAGAAGCGGCGTCCGGACGCGGCGCCGTGTTCCCGGGGCGCGCATCCTTACGCGCCGGTAACCGGGATCTTCCGCGTGAACGGTGCACGCCCGAGGCCGTGATCCTGCCGTTCATACCGGTCGCGTCCACAGCCAGACATGGACAACGCGCCGCGGATCGTTCGCTGCAGGCCAGCGCTCGTGAGTGCACGTCCAGTCCGCCAACGCCGCGCTTGCCCATGCCCCCACCTCGGCTTCGATCGGATCTCCCTCGACGCCGAACCCGAGGAGCAGCATCCCCGCCTGCTCCGCGTCGGCGCCCCGCAGGCAGGCCAGTGCCGCGATGTCCCGACGCCCCGCGTCGAGTTCGAAGCGGAACTTCGGCAGGTTCCCCTGCTCCTCCCACCACGCACGCCAGGCCCCGCGCACTTCGACCCATGTCCGGGTTCCATCCGCGCTCGTCAGCACCAGATCGCACTTCCCCGCCCCCGGCGCGGGATAGCGGCGACGCCTTTCCACGCCGATCCCGCACGCGGGAAGGAGCCTCTCCAGTTCGCGGATCCACTCCCACTCGGTCATCGGCTTGCGCAGGTCCGGCCTCACATACCAGCCGAAATCCTCCAGGCCCCACCGCCGTCCCGCTTCGCGATCCATGGCGCGGAGGAGATCGGAGAGGACGAAGGGAAGATCCTGTTCCAGGCGCGTGGTGTCCCCGGGCTGTCCGTGGGCGGCTGTCGTGTTCATTTGAGTCGCTCCTTTGCGGAATCACAGCGCTCGACGAGCGCGTAATCGCCGGCGGTTTCGGCATCCAGGACGAGGGCGCTGAAGCGGTCGCGGGCGGACGCTGTTTCGCGGGCGGCTGCGGCAAGGAGTGCGGAGGCGAACCGCGTGCGGCGGCCCGCCGTCCCCGGATCGGGCGGGGGCGGGCGATTGCCGGGCTGGAACAGATTCGTGCGTACGCCGCTGACTCCGTAGATCTCCGGATCGGGGTGCGAGGTGCGCCATCGCGCACGCTCGATGGCGTGATCGTTCATGTAGCGAATCATGGCGTTCCACGAGTACGCGCTGGCGTCTCCGCGCGCGTGGACCGCAGCGGCGCCCTTGAACAGGTTGTCGTAGAGGACGGCGGCCGTGCGCTCGCTGCCCGTGATGCCGGGCTCCGTGTTGTTCACGACGTCGGCGAGGGCGTAACCGTCCACGTCGGTCTGCGTCGCGCGATTCCGGAAGACCTGCTTCGTGTAATAGGCGTACGACCAGCAGGCATCCATGAAGAGCACCTGATAGACGCCCTCGGGGTACGCGGTCGGGTCGTCGAGGACGCGCAACGAGCCGTAGAACGCGTGTCCGTTGTAGTAGAAGACCTCGCTCGCCCGCATGATGTCGCGAAAGCGCGTGCTCGCCACGTCGCGGTCGACGTCGTCGGCGAAGTCGACCGGAGTGTACATCGCGACGTTGACGACGAGACCACCCGGGTACGTACGCGTCATGCGATGGCCGCGACGATCGGGGAGCTGCTCGGTCACGCGGAATCCCTTGGACGTCAGCTCGCGCGTCATCGTGTCGAACGAGAGGAATCCCCAATCGCCCGTCTTGAGCTCGCCGTGCTCGATCTGGCCGAAGATGATTCCCATCTCGATCCTGCCGTCCGCGACGAGGCGGTCGTACTCGGGATAGACGGTCGGCGCGTCGAGCGAAGACTGCACCTCGTAGCGCGCGGTCACGAGCTCGGAGTCGGCGAGGACGCAGCCTTCGCGCGCGGGATCGAAGTAGAAGAAGAAGTTGTGCGGCCCCATCTCGGAGGGCGGCTGACCCGTCGCGGGATCGGTCGCGCACGTGGCGCCGGCGCGATCGAACAGCCCGGCCGGCACCAGCGGAAGGCGCGCTTCGACGATGCGGCCCACCAGATCGGCGACCGTGAGATTGTCGCGCTCGAGGTCCTTCATCTTCACGAGCGACTCGACGCGCAGCGCGTACTCGAGCTCGAGGCCACCTTCGACGACGGTGATGGCCGAGAAGGTCGGCTCCCCGCCTTCGAGGTTCAGCTGCATGCGTTGCGACTGCAGCGCGTTGCGCGCGTACTTGACCTGATCGCTGACGGCCGCGGTGATGTGGCGGTGCTCCCAGGAGCGCGGGTCCGTGCGTAGCGCGGCTGCGATCTGCTCGAGGTCCGCTGCGCTCTTGTCCGCCAGCATGACGCGCACGCGACCCGTCAATGTCGCTTCCAGCTCGGCCGCGCGATTGCCCACGTATCCGGTGTCGGCCTTCGGATCGACGTAGTCCTCGAAGGACGGGATATCGAGCGTCTCGGGCTCGCCCGTCGGCATGCTGGAGCCGTCGGCGGCGCACCCGACGAGCAGGCTCGCGAGGGACAGGGTGGAGATCCAGGTGGTTCCGGTCATGGCGGCCTCGAGCCCCCCACATCAAGTTGTGTGCCGCCGGCGAGCATGCGGATCGCAGGGATCTCGCGCCAT
>JABWAY010000164.1 GCA_013360825.1 Candidatus Brocadiia bacterium
CGCCGCCGCGCTGGCCCTCGCCCTCGCCTCCTCCCCCGCCCTCGCCGAGGACCGCCCGCTCCCGTCCGACCCCGCCGTCGCCACCGGCCGTCTCGACAACGGCCTCGCCTGGATCGTCCGCCGCCACTCCGTCCCGCCGGGCCGCGCCAACCTCTGGCTCCACATCCACACCGGCTCGCTCAACGAAACCGACCGCCAGCACGGAATCGCCCACTACCTCGAGCACATGGCCTTCAACGGCTCCGAGAACTTCAAGCCCGGCTCCGTCGTCCTCTTCTTCCAGTCCCTCGGCATGCAGTTCGGCCGCGACCAGAACGCCTTCACCAACCTGGAACAGACGACCTACCAGCTCTCCCTCCCCGAGGCGGACGCCGCGGCGATCGGGAAAGGGATGCTGTTCTTCTCGGACGTCCTCTTCCGCCTGACGCTCGCGCCGCGCGAGATCGAGGCGGAGCGGCAGATCATCCAGGAGGAGCGCCGGCGCGGCCTGTCGGGGCGGCAGCGCGCCGGGGACCTGGTCCGCGAGCGCACGGCCCCCGGGACGCTTCTGGCCCGGCGGAACGTGATCGGGACGGAGGAGACGATCAACGGCGTGGTGGAAGCGGACTTCAAGGACTACTACGGCCGCTGGTACACCGCTTCGAACGCGACGCTGATGGTGGTGTCGGACGCGGAGACGGCGGAGGTGGTGAAGGCGATCGAGGCGGCGTTCGGTGGGGCGCCGAAGAAGGCGCGCCCGGCGCCGCAGGCGGTGGGGGTGACGGCGTACGAGCGGAGTTTTGCGATCGTGGCCTCCGACCCGGAGGTGACCACGGAGAGTCTCCGCATCTTCCGGATCGAGCCCGCGCGCCCGCCGACGACGACCGTGGCGCTGTACCGGGACGATCTCGTCGCGCGGCTCGGGGAGTCCGCGCTGAACCGGCGGTTCGAGGAGAAGATCGCGCGCGGGGGGACGAGTTACGTCGCCGCGGACGTTTCGGCCGGGAACGACGCCACGACGCTGTATGCCGCCGAGCTGTCCGGGCGGGCGGCGCCGGGGAAGTGGAAAGGGGCGCTGCAGGAGCTGGCGCTCGAACTCCAGCGGGCGCGGGCGTTCGGGTTCACGGCGCGCGAGCTCGAGACGGTGAAGAAGCAGCTCGTGTCCGGGGCGGAGCGCGCGGTCGAGACGGAGTCCACGGCGACCAACGCGTCCCTCCTGGGCCGCATGAACGCCGCCGTCACCTCGGGGGACACGCTCCTGTCCCCCGCGCAGCGGCTGGCCCTGCTGCGGGAACTCCTGCCGGCGATCACGCCGGAGGAGGTCTCCGCCCGGTTCGCGCGGGAGTTCGATCCGAAGGCGGTGGCGATCGCGGCGGTGCTTCCCGCCGGCGACGCCGTTCCGAGCGAGGCGCAACTGCTGGAGATCGGGACCGCGGCGCTCGCGGTCAAGCCGGAGCGCGAGAAGGAGGAGGTCCGCGCGACGAAACTCCTCGAGGCGCTCCCGGAGCCGGGAGAGGTCCGGGAGTCCGTCGAGCACACCGCGAGCCGCGTCTGGTCGGCCTGGCTCGGCAACAACACGCGCGTCCACTACCGGTTCATGGACGAGCGCAGGAGCCAGGTCACGGTTTCGATCACGCTGATCGGCGGCGACCTCCACGAGTCCGCCGACAACCGCGGGATCACCCAGGCCGCCCAGGTCGCCTGGTCCCGGCCCGCCACGAAGGGGCTGACCTCCACCGACATCCGCGAGCTGATGACCGGGGTCAAGGTCACCGTGCAGGCCGGGGGCGGGGGCGGCGGGGGACGGGGGCGCCGCGGCGGCGGCGGCTCGACCCCGGGGGCGCTGACGCTCACGATCTCGGGCAGTCCGGACGACCTCGAAACGGGGTTCCAGCTCGCCTGGCTCCTCCTCACGCAGCCCCGCATCGAGGAATCGGCGTTCTCGCAGTTCCAGGCCTCCACGAAGCAGTCCCTCGAGGAGTCGCTGAAGAACCCCGCCGCGCTCGGCGCCCGGATCGCGTCTTCCCTCCCGTTCCCGGACGACGAGCCGCGCACGAAGCCGGTCACGGCGGCGCAGATCGACCGGCTGACGCTCGCGGCGGCCCAGGCCTGGCTGGACAGACTCCTGCTCGAGTCCCCGATCGAGGTCGCCATCGTCGGCGACCTGCCGAAGGACCGCGCCTTCGGGCTCGCCGCGCGCTACCTCGGGTCGCTCCCCGCCCGCCCGAGGGTGAGCCCGGAAACCTGGCTCTCCCTCCGCACGCTGAAACGCCCCGCCGGCCCGCGCACCTCCAGTCAGACACTCGAGACCCCGACGAAGCAGGCCTTCGTCCTCTCCGGCTTCTACGGCCCCGACCAGTCCCGGCGCGACGACGCCCGCGCCCTCACCCTCGCCGCCCGCATCCTCTCCACGCGCATGACCACCGAGATCCGCGAACAGAAACAGCTCGTCTACAGCATCGGCGCCGCTTCCCGCCCCGCCACCACCTGGCCCGGGTTCGGGATCTTCTCCGCCGCCGCCCCCACCGAGCCGTCCAAGGCGCAGGCGCTCGTCGAGACCCTGGCCGCGATGTACGCGGCCTTCGCCGCCTCCGGTCCCACGGAGGCCGAACTCGACGTCGCCCGGAAACAGTTCGCGAACCTCCTCGACGAACAGCTCAGGGATCCCGCCGCCTGGTCCGCCGCCCTCGACCTCCTCACCTGGCAGGGCCGCTCCCTCGACGACATCGTCAACGACCCCGCCGCCTTCCAGGCCGTCACCGCGAAAACCGTCAAGGACACCTTCGCACGATATGCCGATCCCAGGAACGCGATCGTCGTGGTCGTGACCCCTGCTGCGGAAGGGAAGTAAGCGGGGCGGGCCATCCCCCCTCGGAATCTCCCGGTGACCCGGGAGATGGACACGGTGTGTCTGGAGGTGCTGATTTCAGACTCACCCATCGCGTCGCCCCGGCAGCCCGCGCCGCCCGTGCGCGCCGGCTGACCCGGCGCGGACTTCACCTCGATCAAGGATGCGCCATGTCGGACGAGCAGCCGAACAACCCCCTTCACGGCATCACGCTCGAGCAGATGCTGATGGCGCTGGTCGAGCGGTACGGCTGGGCCGACCTCGGGCGGCGGATCCGCATCAACTGCTTCGCGCTCAATCCGAGCGTCCACTCGAGCCTGAAGTTTCTCCGGCGGACCGCCTGGGCTCGCGCGAAGGTGGAGGAACTTTACGTGGAGACGTGGCACCGGGGGTGAGACGTCCCGGCCGGCCCCGGACTGCCCCGCGGACGGCCGGGGGACCGGCGTCCGCCGCGTCCGACTCCCCGATCTTCCCCGCCTCCGCCGGCAGACCCGCCAGGTCCCCCGTCGTCGTCGCCGCGCCCGGTCCCCCGGCAGCTGGAGCTGGCAGGCCGCCTCGCGGAGGAGGGCGCGGCGGAAGAGATACGCGGTTCCGGCGTTCACGGCGACATCTCAGGCGGCGGGAGGAATTCCGGCGCAGGTTGGCCGGGGCGGTGTGCGGGCCGGCGGACTCGCGTGCAGGTCCGCCTCCGGCACATGGAGGGAAGCCCTCACGTGCGGGGCGACCAGGGGCAGATGTCTGGGCGGATGCACCCGGCAGCGGGGAACCCCTCACGTGCGGGGCGACCAGGCACGGGTCGAGACGCGGGCCGGAACGCCCCCAGCCCGCGCGCCTCGGACAGGCGAAGCGTCCGGCTCAGCGCCGGTCGAGGACCTCGCGGACCTTTGCGGACAGCGTGGCCGAGGTGAACGGTTTCTCCAGCACGTTGACCTTGGGGTCAAGAAAGCCATCCTGGACGATGGAGTGTGCCGAATACCCTGACATGAAGAGAACGCGGAGGCCCGGTCGAACGGCCATGAGCCGATCCGCGAGTTCGACTCCACCGAGGCCCGGCATGACCACATCGGACAGGAGGAGGTCCAGCGGCCCCTCGTGGGCGGTCGCCAGGTCGATCGCCGCCATCCCGTCGGGAGCGGCCAGGACCTGGTATCCCAGGCGGGAAAGGATCGTCCGCGCAATCGACCGCACCTGCGGCTCGTCCTCGACCAGCAGGATCGTCTCTCCTCCCCGGGCGGCGGGTGGATCCTGCGTGGCGATCGGGGCCTCGCCGGGGATTTCCGACGACAGCGGAAGATAGATGCGGAAGGTGGTTCCCTGGCCGGGTTCGCTGTACACGGATATATGTCCGCCGGTCTGCTTCACGATCCCGTAAGACGTCGACAGCCCGAGGCCGGTGCCCTTCCCCGGTTCCTTGGTCGTGAAGAACGGCTCGAAGATCCGGGGGAGAATCTCTGCCGGGATTCCGTGCCCGTTGTCCGTCATCGCGAGCGTCGCATAGACGCCGGCTTTCAGACCGCCGGCAGCCTCCGCGTACGGCGCGTCGAGCACAGCGGACGCCGTTTCGATCGTCAGGTTGCCACCGGCGCTCATGGCATCCCTCGCGTTCACCGCCAGGTTTGCGATGACCTGCTCCAGCTGGCCCCTGTCCGCGTTGACCCAGAGCGGATCCTTCGCCAGATGGGTCTTCAGGCGGATGTCCTCCCCGATCAGTCGTGCCAGCAGCCTGTCCATGGTCTGCACCACAAGGTTGAGATCGACGGGCTCGAGCCGGAGAACCTGCTTGCGGCTGTACGCGAGCAGTTGCTGTGTCAGCGTGGCCGCGCGCTGCCCCGCCCGACGCACCTCTTCAATGTCCTGCGAAGCCGAGTGCCCGCTGCCGATCTTGTCGATCGCGGTTTCCGCGTACCCGAGGATCGCCGTCAACAGGTTGTTGAAGTCGTGGGCGACGCCTCCGGCGAGCCGACCGACCGCCTCCATCTTCTGGGCCTGCCGGAGCTGATCCTCCAGCCTCTCCGCGGCCTGCTTCCTGGAAACCAGGTTTCCGACCCGCGCCGACAGCTCCTCGGCAGAAAAGGGTTTCGTCAGCCAGTCCTGGGCCCCCTCCTGAAGGAGCCGAATTCGGAGGTCGTCATCCGCCCTCGCGGTCAGGAACACCACGGGGACATGGTTCAGCTGGGGGAGCCGGCGGACGGCAAGGACCAGGTCCTCTCCGCTCATTTCCGGCAGCATCAGATCGGTCAGGATGAGATCCGGCAGAAGCTCCTTCGCCCGCTTCAGCCCTTCTTTCCCGTTCGTGCATTCCTCCGTCCGGAATCCGCCGGCCAGGGATTCGCAGATGTATCGCCGCATGTCCGCGTTGTCCTCGACCACGAGGACCAGGGGGCTTGAGGGGGGCGGCGAGGTTGGAGAGGGCGGTCGCGCCGGCTCGGGGAAGACGCGCCGCTCCTCTGAAATGTGCGGCGGGGGGCTCGGGGCGGGGCCGGACCCGATGGTCGTCCCGGCGGGTGCGCGCAATGGGAGCGTCACGACGAAGAGGGCGCCGCCCTCGGGCGCGTCCGCAATTTCGATCGCCCCCCGATGAAGCTCCAGGAACTCCTTCGCGATCGCCAGCCCGAGCCCTGTTCCGCCGAGACTCCGGTTGGGGTCGCTCCCCGCCTGCACGAATCGCTCGAACACGGCCTTTCGAAATTCGGGAGGAATGCCGGGCCCGCTGTCGGCGACTTCGACTGTCGCCGCGTCCGTTTCCCCGCTGCCTGCCCGAAGGGTGATGCGGACGCGTCCACCGACCGGCGTGAATTTGAACGCGTTGGACAGGAGGTTGATCAGAACCCGGTCGATCTTCAGCGGATCGGCCTCCACCTCGACCGGCGACGCCGCTTCCACCGTCAGCACATCCCCACGGTCCGAAGCGAAGGACTGGAAGTGCGAGGCCGTCTGGCGGACCAGACGTGCCAGGTCGAACCGGGCGTACTCCACGCCCATCTTCCCCGCTTCCAGTTTCGCCACGTCCAGCAGGTCGTTGACGTGCCTCTGCAGCAGCCGCGCGTTCCGGAGAATCGTCTCTGCGTCGTGACGGCGTGCGGGGGTGACGGCGTCGTCCCGCAGAAGGTTTTCGGCCGGCCCCAGGATCAGGGTCAGCGGTGTCCGCAACTCGTGGCTGACATTCGCGAAAAACCGGGTCTTGACCCGGTCCATGGTTCTCAGCTTCTCGTTCAGCGCGGCCAGCTCCTGGCCCCGCTGGACCACCTCCCGCTCCATCTGCGCCGCGCGATCACGAAACTCCCCGGCGAGGCGCCGGCTGGCCTTCCCCTCATCCCGCAGTTTCACGAACTCCGTCACGTCCTCCACGCGGTGAATCAGGTAGCGCAGGCGTCCGTCCGCCCCGAGGACCGGCGAGTTCAGCGGGCTCCACCAGCGCTCCTCCCAGCCGCCTCCTTCCGAATCCGGACGCCGGATGTCGTACTTCTGAACCGCCATTGTGTCGGGTTGGAGCGACGTCTTCACCCGCTCCAGCGAGGCGCGCAGGGTCGACACGCCCGCTGTCGAAGGGTCGGCGGGGTTGTCGGGGAACACGTCGAAGATGCCTCTTCCGAGGATCTGCTCCCGCGCGGTCATGGTGGCGCGCAGGTAGGCGTCGCTGACGGCGAGGATGTTCAGGTCCGGATCCAGGACGAGGTACAGCCCCGGCGCCGACTCGAAGAGCGATCGGAAGTCCGGATCCGGGCGTTTCACCTGAGTGTCTGCCACATGGACTCTCCTCCAGCGCTGGAAGTGCGTCGGGCGAAAGCTGTGCGGTCCAAGCCCCCCTCGGGAATGCACCCGGATCCTAACCCGCACAGAAGGAGGGGCGGCACTGATTTCTCAGGCGCGCCGCTACTCGAACGGCGCGATTCCTGCCTTCGCGCAGTTCGATCGCATCGCCGCCACCTTCCGCTCGAGTTCCAGTCTATCCCCCGTCGCCCGCAGGATCTTCGTCCCCGCTGCCCACCACGCCGCCGCCGCCTCCGCGGGTTCGACACCGATCCTGAAGAGCGCCTGATCGCACAGGCAGCAACCTTCCAGGCGCCGGTTCCCCACGTCGCGATGGATCCGCAGGGCCTCATCGAGCGCCAGGAGTGCCCGGTCCCGCGAGCCGGTCTCCAGGTAGATCCAGGCCCGGTACCCCAGGTCGGCGCCCTCGGCCCTGCGATTCCCGGTCTCGCGATGAATCGCCAGGGAGCGCTCGAACGTGTTCCCGGCGAGTTCGAACCTGCCCAGGTCGGCCTGGATGCCGGCGAGCCGGCCGAGCGCGATCCCCTCGGAGCGGCGGTTCCCGACCTCGCGATGCACGTCCAGCGCTTCTTCGCACAGCCGCACGGCCGCGTCGAGCTCCCCCCGCGCCTGCATCAGCCCGCTCAGATTGCCCAGCGCGATCCCCTCCGAGCGCCGGTTCCGCTGCTCGCGGTGGATTGCCAGCGCCTGACGGTAGAGCGCCTCCGCCTCGTCGAGCCTTCCCTCGGACTGGGAAAGCCCCGCGAGGTCGCCCAGCACGATCGCCTCGAAGCGCGGGAGTCCGAGCGCGCGCCACGTTCCGAGCGCCTGCTCGTAAACGGCTTTCGCCTCCGCGTTCCGGCCGGACCCGCGATAGAGGACGCCCAGGTTTCCCCGCGCGATCGCCTCGGAGCGCGCATCCCCGGCGGCCCGATGCCCGGCGAGCGCCTGCGTGTAGGTCCGCTCCGCCTCCGCGGTCTCCCCGAGCTCCATCAAGATCGTCCCCAGCAGCGCCCGCGCGCGGGCCTCCTCCCCGCCTCCGATTCCGGCGGGGACGCTGGCCAGTCCCTGCCGCACCAGCTCCGCCGCCTCGCGGAGGCGCCCTGCGCTGCGCAGCGCCGCCGCGGCGCGCCGGAATCCCTCCAGAATCGCCTCCGGCATCCCGCCTTCCGCGGAACGCCGCCACAGCAGGACGGCCTCTTCGAAGCGATACCTCAGTTCGGCGACCTCCGCGCCGCGCCGCAGGTAGAGCCGGCGGATCCCGGGCCAGTCCCCGGGCTGCGGGCTCCCCCCCGCCGCGGCCGCCTCCGCATGCTCCGCCATCTCCGCCGCGAACGGGTCCGTCGGATGGCTCCGGAACGCCGGCTCCTCCGGCGGTCGCCCGCCGCAGATCCCCTCGATCACCTCCAGCGCCAGCGCGTGCATCCGGGCGCGCGCCGAGGGGAGGTGCAGCTGGAGCGCGGCGTCGCGGAGAAGGGCGTGGCGGAACAGGTACGCGGTCTCGGCGGGCAGGCTGGTCACGCGCAGATCATAACCGCGGCCGGTGTGGGCCCGCGCCGGACCGCGGCGCCGCGGGCCGGCGCCGTGTGCGGCCGCCTACTCCAGCAGCTGAAACCCGTACAGCGTCTCCCAGTCTCTCACCCTCCCGGCCTGCCCGGCATCGAGCGACAGCGTCGCGGCGATGTCCTTCTGAAGCAGGAGCATGGCGTCATACTGCGCCCGGGCCACGCGCCGCCGGCTCTCGCGCGAACCGTCGATCCCGAGCCGGTTCGCCTCCTCCGTGCGCCTCATGAAGGCGTCCACCAGCGGGCCCAGTGCCGCCTGACGGCGGTCGTCGAGCCCGAGGTCGGCGGAGATCGATCGGGAAATCTGCTCCTGCACCTGCGACCGCTGCCCGGAGAACCATTTCGACTCCGTCGGCGTCGCCAGGTTGAAGTCATCGAACGCCGCGCGGGCCGCCTCCACGAACGGCTCCGGAAACGTGTCGCCGACCGCCTCGTACAGCGCGGGCCAGAAGTTGCTCGTCTCTCTCGCGCGCTCCATCGGGGTCAGGCCGGGGCGCGCGGCCGCGTACGCGTCCCACTCCCCGCGGAACGCGGCCAGCCGCTCTTCGAACGCCCGCCGGGCGTCGTCGGGAAGCGGCGGATCGGCGGAGGCGAACGCCTCGAGAAAGAACGCCCAGAGGCCGTCGGGCGAAAACGTCGCCTCGCCCGGCGGGAGCCCCGTTTCCTCGCAGAGCGCCTGGATCCAGCGCTGGAACTCCACGGAGAACGCCTGGCCCTCGGGCGTCTCCAGGAAATCTCCATCCGCGATCCTGCGCGCCTCCGCGCCCGCACGGCGGGCCAGCCCCCGCCGCCGTTCGCCGGCCCCCGG
>JABWAY010000165.1 GCA_013360825.1 Candidatus Brocadiia bacterium
GCTGCTGGCGGTGGTCGTCGGCCTCCTCTTGAGGCAGGCGCTCGGGCGCGAGGACGGCGCGGGCGCCGTGGGCGCCGCCGGAGCCGGGGACGCCGTCGCGTCCTCCGGGCTATTGAAATCCATTCCCACGCCGGGGGATCCTGCAGGTGGGACCCCGGAGACCGCCCCGCAGCCCGCGGGCGCCGAATCCCGGGTGGAGTTCACGCTCGAGGGGTTTCTCTTCAGCCGCGCCGGCGGAGTCTACGTGCGCGACGTGAGCGCCGAGGAGCATCTGCCGAGACAGCGCATGTGGGACGGCCGCTCGGAGCAGCTCCGGGCCTGGAAGGAGTCGCTGACGATCCCGGGAGGAATCCAGGGGCTCGCGGCTCCCGCGGACTCAAACTTCGGGCCCCTCCTTCTCAAGGGAGAGAATCCCGCGCTCGCGCCGCAGGTCCGCGTCCGCATCCGCGTTCTCGGACCGCGTCCGCCGGAGCCGCCGGAGGAGGACAGTCCCAGGAGCATGGACACGCCGGTCTTTCCCCCGCAACCGGCCGAATTCGTGGAGATCGTGGAATCGGAAGTGCTCGGTCCGGCCTGGCTGGAGGCCTGGCGCGAACTCCACCGGGGAGTGGCGGATCTCTGGGCGGCCTGGGAGATGACCCCCGGGGCGGGCAAGCGGACGGCGCTGCTCGCCGCCGCGACCCGGATCGGCACGGCCTGGGAACAGGCCCGCGCGGCGCGGAGGGGAGACCGGACCGTGGCGTGGCGCGCCCGCCGGGAATCCGATGTCGTCTCCGGCGCCGTGGAGAAACTGGCGCAGGTCGGGCTCGACGGGCTGCTCCCCGGCTGGCCGTCCCGCGACGATCTCCACGAGGCGCTCATGGAGGCCTCCTCCCCGGGGTCGCTGCGCCGGACGCTTCTGGACCGCTGGGGCGCCGAGGCGCTCCGACTCGAAGCCTGGTGCTACCGCTCGACCGGACCCGGCGCGTGGCGTTGGTCTTTCCTCCCGCTCGCGGAGGTGCTCGCGATGAGCGAGGCCGACTTCGCGCGGCTCCGCGAAGAGCTCCACGCGATTCCGAACAACCGGGTCGAACCGACGGACGCCCCGGCGATGGCCGAGCGGCGCCGCGCCGAACGCGCCCGGGTCGCGGCGTTCGGGCTGGAGGTCGAGGCGCTCTCCCCGCTGGACCGCGACCGCTACCTCGTCGAGTGCGGGGCCACCGTCGTCTCCGTCACGCCGGGGAGCGCGGCGGAGCGGCTCGGGCTCCGGGCCGGGGATGTCGTGTGGAAGACCGTGAGCACCTGGGAGGGGAAGGGCGGGCGTGCGACGGGGGACGTGCCGGTCTGGGGGGAGTCCGGGCTTTCGATCTCCCTGGACGAGTCCGGGGCGCTCGGGGGGCGGATCCTCGCGCTGAAAGTGCTGCGGGCAGGAGAACTGGTGGAGCTCAAGATCGCAGAGTGAACCGGGGATCCAGGAGGCGGATCCGCGAACGGCCCCCGACCGGCTCAAACCCCCACCGCCCCAGCTCCTGCACCTCGACGTCCCACCACACGTCACCTGTCCCGTCGTCCTCGATGACCCGGTGAACCAGCAGGGAATTGCGCGGGAGCCCCGGAAGGCGCCCGCGGGCCCCCGCCAGCCACTCCGCCGGAACGAAGTCCCGCTGCGTCGTCGTCCCGCACCGCGCTTCCAGGACCTCCCCATGAGGACAGGCCCGGACCTCGCAGCGCGGGACGTGGACGTGGCCGCAGAGGAGGACGCGGATGTCGTGGCGGGGGAGGAAGGCGTCGAGCGCCAGCCGGCTTCCCGCGGAGACCCCGAGCCGGTGCTGCGCGCGCCACGGGGAGTGGTGGAGGAGGAGCGCGCGGAATTCGCCGGGGACGGGGCGGGGGAGGAGGGAGTCGAGCGCGGCGAGCTGGGACTGGAAGCGTCCGCGTCCCCAGAGCCGGGCGTATCCCCAGGGGAAGACGTCGGCGTCGGAGTCGATGGCGGCGAGGGTGAGGAGTCGCCCGCGGCCGAGCGGGATCCGGCGGACCCATGGGAGGACCGGGAATGTCTCGCGGAGTGCGGCGGACGGGCGGCCGAAGACGCCGCCGTCGCCCGGCCAGTGATCGTGGTTCCCCGGGATCGCGAGGTCGAGCGCCGAGGGGCTGCCGAGCGCCGCGGGGAGAATCTCCCGCGCCGCCGCAAACTGCCCGGGCCCTCCCCACGAGGTCAGGTCACCGCTGTGGACGATCTGCGCGCCTTCGTCGTCCCGCAGCCGTCGTGCGAGCCGGCCGAGCGACTCGAGCGCGGGCGAGGAGTGTCCGAGGAAGCCGTACCACGCGTGGCCGCGGTGAAACCGGCCGCGCACCCAGGGTTCGAGGCGGCCGCCGGCGGCGTGCGCGTCGGGTTCCGCGATGTGGGTGTCGGAGATGTGGAGGAGTGTGAGGAGGCGGCGATCGCTCATCCCTGACCATGTCGCAAACGGCGTGCTCGGTTTTCCGGGGCGATGCCCCCGCGCGACCGTGGAATTCCCACCGCCGGACCTCACGGCTGCACACGGCGTGCAGGATTGAATTCTCATCGACCGCGAGCGCCGTAGGATGGGCCCCGTGGACGCCGAACTCGCCTATCTCTTCCGCCATGCCCTCCTCCGCGAGGCCGCGTTCCAACTCCAGCTTCCTGGAGACCGCGCGCGGCTGCACGCCTTCGTGGTCGAGGTAATGGAGGACATCTTCGGCGGGCGGGCCCCCGACTCTCCCTGGGATCCCCGGGGTTCCTGGGTCTTCCCGCCCCATCCGACCGATCCGTTCGCTCATGAACTTGCGGACCACGCGCGCCTGGCCGGGGACTCCCCGGCATGGCGGGACCTGGAAGCGATCTACACCCGCCGGGCGGCGGATCTCGCGGGGCGGCAGTTTCGTTTCAAGGACGCCTGCCGACTCTGGCTGCGGCACGCCGAGCTTGTCAGCGGCCTCGAACAGTCGGAGTCGCTCCGGCTGGCCGGTCGCATGGAGCAGGCCCAGGGGCGAATCCGCGAGGCCGAGGCGCTCTACCGCCAGGCCGTCGAGGGCTTTCGGCGCGCCGGGCACCGCAGACTCGAGGGGATCGGCCTCATCGACGTCGGGTGCTGCTGCCAGGAGAGCAGCCGCCGGGAGGAGGCCAGGACATCGTTCGAGCGCGGAAGAGACGCCTGCCTTGAGGCCGGTGACAGTGGATTTGCGGCCCAGGCAGACGGAAACCTCGCGAATCTCGCACGGGAGGCGGGCCGGCTTGGGGAAGCCGAAGAGGCGTACCTGTCCCTGCTGAAGACCTTTCGGGCGACGGGAGACCGTCTTCAGGAATCAACGGTCCAGTCGAATCTCGCCCGCGTCTACCATTCAACGGGACGGATCGCCCTTGCCGAGCAGGCGTCCGGCTCCGCTCTCGCCCTTGCCAGAACGATCGGGAATCTCCCGGGGGTCGCTTGGGAGCTGAACGGCCAGGCATTCATGCTTCTGGAGACCGGGCGGCCCGTGGAGGCCGTGGCGATGGCCGAGGAGTCCCTGCGCATGTCCCGCTCCATGGGAAACCGGGTCGGGGAAGCTCGGGCGCTCGGTCTCCTCGCCGAGATCGACCGGCAGTCAGGCCGGATCGATCGCTCTGCAGCTCTCTTCATGGAGACGCTGTCTCTGCTGGCGGAGATCGGGGACGCTCGAGGTGCGGCGACCACGATGCTGAATTTTGCAGGTGTTCGCTACCTCTCCGGCGACGCTTCCGAAGCCGTGCGCCTGCTTGAGCGGGCGATCGAACTGTTCCGGGCCTGTGGAGATGTGACGGGCGAAGGCGCCGTGCTCGGAAACCTCGCGAGTCTCCGCCGGGAGGCCGGGGACATGGTGGGGGCCCGACGCGACTTCGAGGAGTCGCTCCGATTGAGCCGCCGGCTTGGCGATCGGCGGGGAGAGGGAATCCGGCTCGGAAACCTCGCCCGGCTGCTGCACGACATCGGGGACTTCGAGGGTGCCGCGAAGCACTACCAGGAATCCCTGCGGCTCCTCGGAGAAATCCGTGACCGGCTCTCCGAGTGGGAGATGGCGTGCGGTGCGGCGCTGAATCTCCTGCGTCTCGGCCGCACGCTGGAAGCCCGCCAGCTCTGGGTGGAGTCGATGAGCAGCCTTCGGACGGTGAGGGCCGCGCCGGGGATCGCCGGCCTCGTGGAGGAGATGAGGGTGGCCTGTGCGCGGGCGGGGGTTCCTCCGTTCGAAGGGGACCCGCCGCCGTAGAGGGGCCGTGGTGGCCCTCGGGACCTACTCGACCCCGAGCCCCCGGATCGCGAACGTGAGGACCTTCGCCCCGACCTTGACCTCGACGACGGCCTGGCGCGCGCCGGCGGTCTTAGGGGCGAAGCGTACGGTCACGCGGGAACTGGCGGTCCCCTCCAGGATTTCCCTGGGGTGGTCGACGACGCTGAACTCGGCCGCATCGGGGCCCGAAAGCGACACGGCGCCCCGCATGAGCGTGAGCTTCAGGTCGCCGGTGTTGACGAGCAGGAACTCGCGCTCCACCCCGGACTTCAGTTTCACGGAGCCGAAGTCGGTGTGGTCCCAGGTGGACGGGGTCGTGTCCCCGTCCGCGATCTCCACGCCGTTCCCGTCCAGGCTCAGGTGCGCGGGGCGGGGGGCCGGCGGATCCGCGGCTGTCACCCGGATCGTCACGCGCGTCATCGCCTCGGCATCTTTCCCCTGTCCGGTGACCTTGAGCCAGGCGTCGTAGATCCCGGGGGCATCGAAGACCTTCGCCACGGCGGCGGTCGTGGCCTCGACCTTGGGCATCGCCGGGCGGCCGGGCGCCCTCGGCGCGAACGCCCACTCGAGCTTCGTCCCGCCGAACGTCCCCTTCGCCGAGAATTTCACCGTCAGCGGCGCCTTCCCCTCGAACCGGTCGGCCTCGATGTTCGCGTGGACCTTCGGACCCACACGGAGGCGGATCTGCTGCACCTCGTAGTTGTTCCCGCTCGTCCCGTCGGATCCGATCACCGTCAGGACGTGATTCCCCGGAGGGACGTTCTTCGGGACCTTCCAGGTGAAGACATTGCCGTCGAATTCCCCCGGCTCGCCCGCACGCTTCGAGAACCGGACGGGGAACCCCTCCGGGTCCACCGCCCGGATCGGGATCGTGAACGTCTGCCCCGGCTTCACCACCTCGTCCTGGAGCCCCACGATGATCGGCCGGCGGTTGGTGAACTTCGTGTCGTACTTGTAGTCGTTGTACCCGCCGCCGCTCGGCGGCAGGTCCCCCTTCTTGCGATAGATGTTCACCGCCGCCGGGTTGCCGTCGTGGACGCCGTTGTTCGCAACGAGGATCAGCGTGGTCCGCCCCTCCGGGAGCGCGTCATCCCACGGAACGCGGATCTTCCAGACCGCCGTCTCCCCCTCGCGCTCCACCGTCGTCCGATGGTTGCCGTAGAGCAGCTTCCAGCGGTGCGTGATCGCCCGGTCGTCCAGGTCCCACGAACCGTCCGTCGAAATCCGCAGTTCCACATCCTGACCGGCCTCCTGCAGGACGCAGATCGTCTTCTTCAGCGCGTAGTGCAGCTTCCCGCCCTTGTGCTCCACCACATTCACGATGGCTTCCGGCGGGGGCACGGTCAGGCCGCGCGCCATTTCGATCATCCGCCGCAGATGCTCCGTGTCGTCATACTCGTGAAATCCCAGGCACATGTCCCCGCGCTCGATCCCCGCCGCGCCATACCCGCCCGGAAACGCGAACCGGTCCCCGACCGCCGCATAGGCGACGCGGTGCCGCATCTCGCTCTCAAACGGCGCGTCGACCGGAATCGAACTCTTCCAGAGCCAGAGCATCGCGGACGCATAGAGCCCCGTCCGCTTCAGCCTGAGCTTCATCGCCGGCGACAGATGCGCCCCCGCGATCACCATCTTCGTGATCGCCATCGTTTCGCTGTCCGAGGACCCGACCGAGTTGAACAGCGTCGGCATGTAGGCCAGATACAGGTCGGTCGCCACCTCGGTCTGCGCCGCGCTCTCCTCGACCAGCGAGAGGTGACAGGGAGAGGTGATGAGCCCCGACGAAAAGTAGATCTTCTCGTACGCCTCCGCCTTCCCCGGAATCACCGCGTTCGTGATCGTGTGGGCCATCCCCGTCGTGGACTGGTGGTAGAAATTGATCCCGAGCTTCAGGTGGTTCTCCACCGGGTCGTTGTCCACGAACGCCAGGATCGCGCTCTTGATCCCCTTCGCCTCCGTCCCCGCGGGGCTCTTCCACTCGTCCCGGACCCAGCCGTGCGTCCCGGACCAGCTGCCGTAGACGTCGTCCCACGTTCCCGCGTACTTCTCGGACGGTTTCGGCGTGAGGAGAAAGAGTTTCCCGGGCGGCACGGCCTCGGCCGGCCAGAGGCGCATCGCCGCGGGCGGGGGCTGGATCGTCGAGCCGTCGGTGGCGGGGGGGACGGCGGCTTTCGCCTTCTCGATCGGGGTCTCATCGAGCCGCCAGACCCGCCACTCGGTTTTCTTGAAATAGGGGTTCTTGAGCTCCGGCTCGCCGGGCTCGGCGGAGGCCAGGGTGAAGACGAAGAGCAGCGCGGCGGCGAGTCGTGCGGGAGAAGGGATCATCGGCGCATGGTATCGCCCGCCCTCGCTCCCGAAGAACGATTCCTCCGCATGTTCCCGGTAAACTCTCCCGTCGTGGAAGCCGAACGCGCCTACATGTTCCGCCACGCGCTTCTGCGCGACGCTGCGACCCAGCTGCAGCTTCCAGGGGACCGCTCGCGGCTGCACGGGCTGGCGCTCTCGGTCACGGAAGATCTCTGCGGAGGGGCAGCACCGGAGCCCGCGCCGCTCTGCAGTGAGGAGAAAGAGACGGTCGCTCCCCACCCCACGGATCCTTTTGCGGAGGAACTCGCCTGGCACGCAGGACTTGCCGGCGACAACCTCCCCGACGCCGGGGACCGCCGCAGAAAATATCTCCGCCGGGCGGCCCTGCACGCCGAACGTCACTTTCAGAACGCCGACCTCCGCCGGCTCCTCGAAGCCTACGCCGGAGAAGTCGAGGGCAGGGAGCGCGGCGAGGCGCTCCGACACGCCGGGATAGCCGCCGTACATTCCGGGGACAGTCGCCTCGCGGAAGCGCTCTTCGAACGCGCGCGGACCATCCAGCGCGAGGCCGGCGACCGCGCTCTCGAAGCCCTCGCGCTCAGCGCGATTTCCTCCGCCGCCCGCGAATCGGGCCGGATCGCACAGGCCGAGGCGGGGTTCAACGAGGCACTTGCGCTTCACAGGGAAGCCGGCGGAGCAGGTGCGTTTGAGGCCGCCGTGACCGGGAATCTCGCGAACCTCTACCGCCGGTCCGGGCGGATGGAGGAGGCGGAACGGGCCTACAACAGCGCTCTCGCGTTCTGCCGCGAGGCCGGTGACCGCCGCCGCGAAGCCACCGTGCTGGTGGGGATGGCCTATCTTCTGAGAGTCACGGGTCGCATGAAACCGGCAGAGGCGGTGCTCGAGGAAGCGCGGTCCCTTCATCGGCAGTTCGGGGACCGTCGGTCCGAAGGGACGGTCCTCGGAAGTCTGGCGATGTTGTACCTTGAAACGGGGCGCCCGAAAGAAGCGGAAGGCGCTTTTCTGGCGTCGCTCGCACTCAACCGGGAGTTCGGCGACCGGGATGCCGAGGACAAGACTCTGGGGAATCTCGCGGTGCTCTATCGGGCAACCGGCCGGCTCGCGGAAGCGGAGGCCGGCTACGAGACGGCGCTGGGCATTCTCCGGGAGCGGGGCCAGCGTCCCGGCGAGGGCGTCATGGTGGGGAACCTGGCAAACCTCCTTCACGAAACCGGCCGCCTCCGGGCGGCGGAGCGACTCTGCCGGGAGGCGCTGGCCATCCACCGGGAGGTCAGAAACCGGAGCTTCGAAGGCATCACGCTGGGGTGTCTCGCCCGGATTCTGTTTGATCTCGGGAGGGTGGGGGAGGCGGAGAGGTGCTACGAAGAAGCGCTTCCGATTCTCCGTGCCGTTCGTGACGTCCGCTCTGAGGGCTCGTTCCTGTGCGATTCCGCGGTGGTGCAATTGCGGCTCAAGCGTGTCGATCGAGCCCGGGAGGCATGGATCCGGGGCGCGACGCTGCTGCGGGAGATCGACGACCGTCCCGAACTCGAGCAGCGGACTGCATTCATGCGGGAAGCCTGTGAGCGGGAAGGCGTTCCCCCGCTGGACACAATTCCCTCCTGACCGCAGAACAGGTCTACTTCTTCCACTGCCGTTCAGGCCATGCGCCGATGGGACCCTGCCTCAGGGTTTGGTGGCCCTGGACGCGGTCTGTCGGAACACGGCGAGGGAGTGTCCGTCGAGCCGGAACGTCGAGCCGGACTCGAAGACCCCGCTTGCGGTCGGGGCTGCCGTGTCGAGGAGGCGTTCCCACGCGGAGTCGGCGGGGAGCCGAAAGGGGATCGCCTCGTGGTGGGCATTGAGCAGGATGAGGAGAGTGTCCCCGCGGACGGGTTCGCCCTCGGTGTCCATCTCGTCGATCGAGTCGCCGGACAGGCGGCACCCGAGGCAGCGCACGAACGGCGCGCTATCGGGGCATGGAGGAGTCAGGAGCGTGTCGTTCGCCAGACGCGGGCAAGGAAGTGCACTTCGATTTTCTCAATATTTTCTTTTCGTTCCCGCCCGCGCTCCGAAGTCGCAATGGCGCAAGGCGTTGCGCTGTTCGGGTCGGCGGGCGGACGATGGCGGCGACAGACCACGGACCTGTGCTTTCGCGCGTGACGCGACACAAGCCATTGTAATGACTGACGTTGTGTCCTGGGGGGGGGGGGGCTTTCAAAAATTCCGGCTCCCATCTTGACTCTGTCAATCCGGTGCCATAAGAACCAATTCGACATTCGTCTCTTGAGATGAGTGGGGGTGAGGGGACTCCTGCAGGACGCCGGCATGGGCCGGTCTGTCCGCAGGGTCACCGCCTCCGCGCCGTGA
>JABWAY010000166.1 GCA_013360825.1 Candidatus Brocadiia bacterium
CCCCTCCCGAGGGCCGCTGAGAGCCCCCGTGCCCGCCACCCACGGACCAGCCGGCGCGCTGCCGGAAGCGGTGTGCCTTCGGATCTCCGGGCCGGCGGGCCGATCGGCCTCCCCGGCGCGGGAGAGGCCGCGCGTCTTTTTGTCACCCTTCCCCCCCCGGGCCTGCTACAAGACCGGGCTGCGATGATCCGGGTGAGCGAGCTGCGGAAAGTCTTTCATGACCGGAAACGGGGGGACGTGGCCGCGGTGGACGGCCTGTCGTTCGAGTGCACCGGGGGGCAGGTGTTCGGGCTGCTCGGTCCGAACGGGGCGGGGAAGACGACGACGCTGCGGATCCTCTCGACCGTCCTCCGCCCGAGCTCGGGGACGGTCACGGTCATGGGGTACGACGTGGTGCGGGAAGCCCACATGGTGCGCCAGTCGCTCGGGTTTCTCTCCGGGGACACGGGGGTCTACGAGCGCCTCACGCCGCGCGAGGTGATCGCCTACTTCGGCGCGCTCTACGGCCTGCCGCGGGACACGGTGCGGCAGCGGGGCGAGCAGCTCGTGCGCGAGTTCGAGATGGAGAGCTACGCGGACACGGCGTGCGGGAAGCTCTCGACGGGGATGAAGAAGAAGGTCTCGATCGCCCGGGCGCTCGTGCACGACCCCCAGGTCGTGATCCTGGACGAGCCGACCAGCGGGCTGGACATCCTGATCAGCCGCGTTCTGGTGGCCTACGTGAAACGGGCCAAGGAGTCGGGGAAGTGCGTGATTTACTCGACGCACGTCATGGCGGAGGCCGAGAAGCTGTGCGACCGGGTCGCGATCATCGCGGACGGGCGGAAGCTGGCGGAAGGGACGGTGGGGGACCTCAAGGCGCAGACGGGGGCCCCCGACCTTGAAGAAGCGTTCTTCCGGCTCTTCGATGCCCGTCCGGGGGCTTCGGGGGAGGCGGCGCCGGCATGATCCGCATTCCCAACGTCGTCACGATCCTGCGGAAGGAGTTGACGGACGCGCTCCGGGACAAGCGCACGATCTACGGGATGGTGGTGCTGCCGATCGTGATCTATCCGCTCCTGCTCGTCCTTTTCTCGCAGGCGCTGCTGACCCAGACGCAGCGGCTGAAGGAGAAGAAGTACGGGATCCTGATCGTGGGGGCGTCGCACGCGGAGGACCTGGTCAGCCGTGTGCGCTCCGACGACTCATGGCAGGTCACGCTGCAGACCGAGCCCGCCCCTCCGCCCGGGGACGTGGACGCGCGGCTTCTTGCCGGGGAGTACCAGGCCGTGCTGGTGATTCCCCCGGACTTTCCGGAGGCGATCCGGGAGGAGCGATCCGCGCGCGTGGATATCCGCTACAACAACGCCCGGGACGAGTCGATGTTCGCGCACCAGCGCGCGCGGCAGATCGTCGAGGCCTACGCCGAGGAGGTTCTCCGCGCGCGGCTCACGGGGGCGGGGAAGCCGGAGGGGTTCGAGCGGCCGGTCGAGGCGATCGCGACCGGGGTTGCGCCGCCGGAAAAGGCGGGAGGGTTTCAGCTCGGCCGCCTTCTTGCGATGCTCCTCGTCATGATGACCGCCGTCAGCTCGTTCTACCCCGCGGTGGACATGGCCAGCGGGGAGAAAGAGCGCGGGACGATGGAAACCCTCCTGGTCAGCCCCGCGCTCCGGAGCGAGATCGTCCTGGGGAAGTTTTTCGCGGTGGCGGCGATCGCGATGGTGACGGCGCTGCTGCACCTCACGTCGATGGGGCTGACGTTCTCGCATTTCTTCAAGAGCATGGTGGGATCGCAGATTCCCGGGATGTCGTTCTCCGTCAGCCTGGGGAGTGCGCTGCTCGTCCTGATCCCGATGATCCCGCTGACCCTCCTGTTCAGCGCGCTGACGCTGGGACTGTCGGCGTTCGCACGGTCGTACAAGGAGGCGATGGTCTATCTCACGCCGGTGATGATCGTCGCGAACGTCTCGGCGTTCAGCGCGCTGATCCCCGGGATCGAATTCAACTATGCGCTCGCGCTGATTCCGGTCCAGAACTGCGCCGCGCTCACCGTGGCGCTCCTGTCCGGGGACTGGACGGTCGGGCACGTCCTCGCCACCTTTGCCTCGAGTTCCCTGTACGCCTTCGTGGCCCTCCGCTGGACCTGGTCGATTTTCCAGCGGGAGGACGTCCTCCTCCGCGGGGGGGCGGAGTTCGACTGGAAGCACTGGCTGCGGACGTTCGGGACGGCGCGCCCCGGGATTGCGCACGCGCTGGTCGCGTTCATCGCCATGATGGCGCTCCAGCTCACGTTTGCCGGGACCTTCGCGGAGTTCTCCCCGCATCGCCAGTTCCTGGCATCCCAGGTGCTCGTCATCGCGCTCCCGGCAGCCGCGATCGCCCTCCTCGCGTCGCTGAACTTCCGGGAGACCTTCCGCCTCCGCGCCCCCCGCGCGGCGCACGTCGGGCTCGCGCTGGTGATCGCCGCCTCGGGTCTGGTCCTCGTGACCGGCCTGAACCACCTGCTCCTGAAACTGCCGTTCTTCCAGTCCGGGCTGGAGGAACACTCGAAGGCGATCCAGGAGCGGCTGGACGCGCTCGGCGGGGTGTGGATGAAGATCGCGTTCATCGCGCTCCTGCCGGCGCTCTGCGAGGAGTTCCTGTTCCGCGGGCTGGTCCTCTCGGGACTGCGGCGGGATCTCGGGATCCCCACGGGGATCGTGATCTGCGGGGCCCTGTTCGGGGTCGCCCACCAGCTCCCGCTCTCGATCGTCACGATCGGCCTGTTCGGCATCGCGCTGGCCTGGATGGCGCACCGCTCCGGGTCGATCGTCGTGACCATCGCGGCTCACTTCCTCTGGAACTCCCTCGTCGTCCTCAGTTCGACGGAAGGATTCCCCGCATGGCTCGGAACCGAGGGGTCTGCGCCCCACCCCGCGGCTCTCGGGTGCGCCGCCGTCGTGCTCGTCGCGGCCTGCGTCGCGTTCGCCAGGATCCCCTCTGTCGACACCGACCCCGCGGGAGGTGACTCATCCGCTGGGTGATGGCCGGGCAGACCGACGTCGGTCTGAAACGCAAGAACAACGAAGACTCGCTCTACTTCAGCGACGAGGAGGGGTTCGCCATCGTCGCCGACGGGATGGGCGGGCTGGAGGCCGGCGAAATCGCCAGCCAGATGGCCGTGACGTCGCTGACAGGGTTTTTCGCCAGGGCGTTTGCCGAGCGGAAGAAGACCCCCGGCCGCCCCCTCGAACAGCTCGGGCGCCTCACCGTCGCCTGCCGGGACTGGCTCTCCAGCGTCAACGCCGAACTCTACCTGGCCGCCCGCTCGCGGGAACGGCGCCACAAAATGGGCTCCACCGTCGCCTTCCTCGTCGAATGCGCCGGACACATCGTGGTCGGCAACCTCGGCGATTCGCGCGTCTATCGCTTCCGGGAAGGCACCCTCGCCCTTCTCTCCAGGGATCACACCTGGGCGGCCCAGGAGCCCGACACCGTCATGGAGGGGGAGCACAAGCGGGCGAAGAAATTCGTCACCCAGGCGCTCGGGATCCAGGCGCGGATCGAGCCCGAGATCACCGTGGAAAAGGTGCGCCGCGGGGACCTGTACCTCCTGTCCTCGGACGGGCTCACCGAGGATCTGACGGATCCCGATCTCGCGAAGATCCTCGCGGGGGTCGGGGAAGACCTCTGGCCGGGCGTCGCGGCGCTCGTCCGCGCGGAGCTCGACCGCGGCGGGCCGGACAACATCTCGGTGGTCCTCTGCCGGGCGGTCGGGTAGCGCCATGGCCTCCGGCCCCGGGACGACCCGCCTCATGGCCCCCGAGGGGATGGTCTACATCCCTCCCGGAAGCTTCCTGACCGGCACCAGCCGCGAACAGGTCAAACTCCTGACCCGCGCCTTCCGCGACTGGGAGGACGAATGGTTCGACGCGGAAGTCGAGTCCGCCCGCGGCGAGCACCTCTCCGGGTTCTGGATGGACCGCTACCCCGTCACCAACGCCGACTACCGCGAGTTCTGCCGCGTCACCGGTCACGCCGTCCCCGCCCACTGGATCGGCGAGGGAGACCAGGAGGGCAAGCTCATCTTTCCCAGGGACCTGGCGGGGCACCCCGTCGTCCACGTCAGCTGGACCGACGCCGACGCCTTCGCGCGGTGGAAGGGAAAGCGCCTCCCGGCGGCGATCGAGTGGGAGAAGGCGGCGCGCGGCCCCGGGGGGAATGTCTGGCCCTGGGGAAGCGTGTGGGATCCGGAGAAGTGCAACCACTCGGAGAGCGGGTATGGCGGGACGACCCCGGTCGAGCAGTACCGGATGGGGAAGAGCTACTACGGGGTCTTCGACATGACCGGGAACATCTGGCAATGGTGCTCGGACAAGGTCGCCTCGACGGAGCCGTCCCACCCGGAGCCGCTCCGGATTCTCAAAGGCGGCTCGTGGCGGTCGCCCGCGTTCCACGTGCGCTGCGCCGTGACCAAGGCGCTCGCCCCGGACCGCGCCAGCGACAACATCGGCTTCCGCTGCACCCGCGACGTCTGACCCCGGTGCCGTCGCTCGCCGCCCCCGGATTCGACCTCGATCTGACCCTCCGCAGCGGGCAGTTCTTCCGGTTCCGGCCCGACGGGGACGGCTTTCTGCTCGTCGACTCGGGCCGGGTCCTGCGCCTCCGCCCGCAGGGGGACCGCATCGAGTACCGCGGCGGCACCGCCGCGCACGTCCGGCGTCTCCTCGGACTGGACGCGGACCACGGTGCCGCGCTGGCGGCCCTGCGCCGGGATCCGCTCCTCGCGGCCGTGCTCCCGCGCTACGCGGGAATGAGAATCATGACCCAGGACCCATGGGTCTGCCTGGTGTCCTTCGTCTGCTCGTCGATGTCGAACATGAAGCGGATCCAGGGGAACGTCGAGGGGATCGCGCGCGCGTTCGGCCCCGCGCTGGAGGACGGGATCCATGACTTCCCGGGTCCCGCGGCGCTGCCCGCCGGAGCGCTGGCGCCGATCCGACTCGGCTGGCGCGAGCGGTTCGTCGCCGGTCTCTTCGCCCGCGTCGATCCCGCGCGCCTCCACGCGCTGGCGGCGCGTCCGTTCGAGGAGGCGCGGGCGGCCCTGATGGAACTTCCCGGCGTCGGCCCCAAAGTCGCGGAATGCGTGATGGCGTTTTCCCTGGGGTTCGGCGAGGCGTGCCCGGTCGATGTCTGGATCCGCCGCGTCGGGCGGCGCCTCTGGTTCCGCAACCGGCGCGTCCCCGACCGCCGGATCGCCGACCGCTTCCGTGCGACGTTCGGCCGCCACGCGGCGCTGGCCCAGCAGATCTGGTTCCAGGCCGTGCGGGACGGCGTCCCGGTCGGTCAGGCCCCGCGGTAGTCCGGCGCAGCCAGGGGGCGCTTTCTGCCGAGCAGGGTGGAGAAGAATGCCCCGACGCCGACGGCGAGGTAGTAAGGGAAGATCCCGAACCAGCCGAGGAGCGGGATGATGGAGACGAAGGAGAACACGGCGCACCCGGCGAGGAGGTGGGCCACGCGGTTCCCCTCGCGCCCGGCGAGGTGCACGACCCCCCGGCCGATCTGCTCGCAGACGCCGGCCAGGCCGATGCAGACGGCGGCCGAGAAGATCGGGAGGAGGAAAATCCCCGCAACCCCGCGCGTCGCCGCGGCGAGGAGGGTGCCGAGCAGGAGGGCCACGGCGCCGATGCCGAACGAGCGCAGCGGGTGGTCGCGGACGGCGATCGACGCGCGCGCCGTCGCCTGAGGGGCGACCGCGCCCGTGAAGACAAGCAGCGCGGCGAGCATGAGCGAGCTGAGGCCGATGATCAGCGTCGTCGTGAGAGCCACCGCGCCGTCGCGGATCTGGTTCAGCGAGTGGATCACACCCCGAAACTCCCGCGGCTCCAGCGCACGGTTGTGGTCCGGATCCGGAGGATGCGCGGCGGGCCGGGCCTCGGGGGGCGCCGGCGTCTCCGCCCCGGGCTGCTCCACCTCAGGCTCGGCCGAGCGGCGTTTCCCGGACTCCTCCTGCGCAAGGGCGACTCCGCAGGTCAGAACGAGGACGACGACGGCCGACAGGAAGCGTTTCATGGGTTTCTCAGCGATGTGCCCGGCCGAGCCGGAGCAGGGTGGCGCCCGAAAGGGCGCCGGCAACGACAAGTCCGACCGCGACCCAGCCGGTCAGGGCCCAGGCATCCGGCATCCCCGCGACACGGGCCTGCGCCAGCTCGTTCAGGCCCGAGAACGACTCGGACAGGCGGGCCACCACGGGCTGGATCCAGGGGGAGAAGAACGCGAGCTGAAGAGCCACGAGGGCGCACGCCGCGACCAGCCCGGCGACGAACAGGGGAGCCGCCTCGCGGCGCGGGGAAGGAACGGGGGGAAGCGCGGCCATCACGCGCCCGGAAAAACCGCGGGGGAGCGGGGGGGATTCCGCCATCAGCTCCTCCAGCCGCAACAGCGTGCGCCACTCCGGCCCGCAGACGCCGCACTGCGCGCAGTGCGATTCGACCCGGAGGCGGTCCTCGCCGTCCGGGGGCGCGTCCAGCGCCTCGCTGAATCCCAGCCGGATCTCCCTGCAGCTCATCGCTCGACCTCCCACTCCGGTGCCAGCATCGCCCTCAACCGTTCACGCGCACGGAACAGCCACGTCTTGACCGTCCCGACCGGAACCTCCATCGCCTTCGCCACGTCCGTCACCTCCATGCCGGCCTCATATCGAAGCGCGATGGCCGTCCGGGCCTCGTCCGGCAGCCCGCTCATCGCCCGGGCCAGCGACTCCCGGGCTTCCTGCCGCCGCGAACTGGCCAGGGCGGGATCATTCGGATCCTCCGGCTCGTATCCGTCCTCCTCCGGTCCCATCCTGTCCAGCGACGCCGGGCGGGGCCCGCGCCCGCGCTTCCAGTTCAGGCAGACATTCGTCGCCAGACGGTACATCCACGGCGCGAACGGCAACGACGGATCAAACAGCGACAGCTTTGCGTGCAGCCGGAGGAAAATCTCCTGGGAGAGATCCTCGGCCTCCTGGCGGTCGAAGCAGTAACGCCATGCGAGCCCGAAGACGGGACCGCCCCACGCGTCCACGATGGTGCGGAACGCGTCGCGGTCTCCCGCCTGTGCATCCAGTACGACGGATTTCGGGACGCCTGGGTCCTGCATCGACCCTCCGTTCAATCCATACAGCTGCCGGGAGTGGGGGGTTTCAGAACTCTCCGGAATTCTGGTGCGGTCCCCGGCGGCTCTTTCGCCGATTCTGCCAGAAGGGGGGAGAGAATCGGCCATCGAACGGGCCCGCTCGACCGTATCACCTTCCGGCCGCACCCGTTACAATCGGCCCGACCCCCCCATCGAGGCCCCCATGAAGCCCTCCCTCGCCCTGGCGTTCGCCCTGCTGGTCGCATCCGCCGTCTCCGCGCAGGTCGTGGTGATCGACAATGACGGGTCGATGCAGAAGGGGCGGAGCCTGCTGGTCTCGCCCGACGGGTCGGTCCGGCTGGCCACGGATCGGCAGCCGATCGAACTCAAGCTGGAGTCGATCGCGGAGGTCGTCTATGAGGCGCGCACGCCGAACCTGCTGGACAAGGGGTGGGAGCTGTACCTGAACAGCGACGATCCGCGGCGACGCGACATCCTGGCCGGGTTTCCCGGGGACGAGACCACGAAGGACCACATCCGGATGAGCGGGACCGACGCGGGCGACATCGACGTCCCCCTCGTCTTCGCCCTGGCGCTCTGCTCGCGGGCGAACGGGGAGCCGCCGGCCGTGGAGTTCAATCCCGACTCGCTGAAAGAGGACGAACTCATCTTCCGCAGCGGGGATGCGGGGAACGAGACGCGGGACCGGGACAAGGGGCACGTGCTGGGCGTCGGGCGCGAGGCCATCACCTTCAAGTCCAGCCTGTTCGCGGCGGAGCGGAAGTACCGGGTGCCGGATGTCGACCGGGTGCTGTTCGCCGCGCTCAAGAGCACCGTGGAACTCCAGGGCATCCAGGTCACGGTTTCGACGCGACGCGGGACCCGGGTCACCGGGCGCCTCCTCGAGATGAACGACAAGGTCTGCCGCGTGGAAACCACGTTCCAGTACCGGAAGAAGCCCTACGTGCTGGATCTCCTCGCCGATTCGGTGATGTCGATCCTGGTCAGGAACGGAAACCTCGTCTACCTCTCCGACCTGACGCCGGTTGCCCGACAGACCTGGAGCGGCGTCATCGAGGACCCGGAGGCCGCCCCCGATGCCCCCCGCGAGCCCGTCTTCTTCCTCGACCGCGGCGTCCAGTCCGCCGCCCCGGCGAGCATCCGGGGCGTCCGCTTCCGGAAATCCATCTCCACCCGGCGTCACGTGGAACTGGAGTTCAGGCTCGACGGGAACTTCAGCCGCTTCAGCGCCATCGCCGGCGTCAGCGACGAGGCCGAACCGAAGGAGCACGCCCAGCCGCGGATGAAGTTCCGCGTGCTCGCGGACGGGAAGGAAGTCTGGGCCAGCAAACTGGCGACATGGGAGTCGCCCGGGGAGGATGTCCGGCTCGACGTCCGGGGAGTCCAGATCCTCGTGCTGGTGAGCGACTTCGAGGAATTCTCCGACGCGCTGACCTGGGGAGTCTGGGGCGACGCCCGCGTGGTCCGCTGACCGTGGCGGCCGCCTGATGATCTTCGAGCACCCCGCCGCGCTTCTCGGACTCTCCGCCCTCCCGCTCCTCGTCCTGCTGTCCGCTTCGCGCCTCCGCGGGGCGGTGCGGGCGCTGGTCGCCGGGGGGCTGGTGTTCGCGATCGCGGGTCCGGCGGTGGACCGGGAGAGCCGGTCCGTCGGGGCGGTTGTGCTCGCGCGCGACGTCAGCCTTTCGATGAGGCCGGCCGAGCGGGCGGCCTGCCCGACCGGGGATGCGGTTGAGTTCGAGGATCCGGCCGAAGGGATCGCCCGGGCGTCCGCCCGTGCGGGGGCGGGAGGCGCGGTGGTCCTGGCCACGGATGCGCGCTGGTCCCC
>JABWAY010000167.1 GCA_013360825.1 Candidatus Brocadiia bacterium
GCCGCCGCGCCGCGCGCGAGCCGCTCGATCTCCGCCGCGTTCCGCCCGACCGCGGCGGGCTCCGGAGAAAGCGAGAGCGCCGCGACCGGCACCCGCTCGAACGCCACCGCATCCGCAACGATCCGCACCGCCTCGCGCATCCGCCCCTCCGGGATCGCCTCGAACGGCGGCAGGTGCACGAACCCGGCCGGCACCCCCGCGACCGCGCACCCCTCCCAGAACACCCGGTTGCAGAGGTACCCCCCCGCATCGTCGCTCCACCCCGCCGGGATCCCCGCCTCCGCAAGGGCGCGGTGGATCCGGTCCAGCGGGAGCGTCGACGGGCGCGTCGCGGGTCCGCCCGGTTCGATCGCCCCGGATGCCGTGGCTCCCTCGTTGTCGGCCGTTCCCTCCGACCGGTTGCGGGCGACCCGCTCCAGCGCGACCGCGTTCCGGGCCTGCGCCAGCCCGAACATCACGACGGCGTCCGGCCGGAACGTCTCGATGGCGTCCCGAAGCGCCCCCGGCGCTTTCGCGTACGAAACGGGGAGCCGCACCGCGCGGAGCACGACCTCCCCCCAGACCTCGCCGTCGAGCGGGCGCACCGCCTCCCAGCTCGGGTTGACCGGCATCCCCCCGAACGGTTCGAATCCGGTCAGCAGCAGGCGCGTCACAACCCCAGCCTATCCCCCCGCCGCGCGCCGGGGAAGGAAGGTGGGAAGCGCGGGAACGGACGCCCGTGCAGCGGGGGGGGCCGCCGCACCGGACTCCCGCGCTTCCCTTGGGGCTCAGTCGATCGTCACCTTCCGTTCCGCCTCCTTCGCCCGCTTCGGGATCCAGACGGTCAGGACCCCCCGGTCGAGCTTCGCGGTCGCGCGGTCGGTATCGAGTTCGGGGTCGAGCGACAGGGTCCGCCCGAACGGCGCACCGGCCGATTCGCGGCGCTGCACGACCGCCGCGGCGGGGAGGTCGGGCCTGTGCGGACGCGCCTCGAGGACGAGCTTGCCGTTGGCGACCGAGAGGTCCACGTCCTCCCGCGCGCATCCGGGGAGATCGACCACGACGGTCCACGCGTCCTTCCCTCCGTGAATGTCGACGGCGGGAGTCCGGCGCCCATGGTGAGCCATGCTAGGAGCCCTCCTCGACGACGATTTTCCGCGGACGCGCCGCGCTGGTCCTCGGAATCCGCACGATCAGGATCCCCCGCTCCAGCCGGGCGTTGATGTTCGTGGTCTCCAGGTTCCCGGGGAGAACGACCGCCCGCTCGAACCTCCCCTCGGCGCGCTCGCTCCGGATCTCCTCCGCCCCCTCCGGCCTCGCGGGCGGACGGCGCGTCGCCCGGACCAGCAGCGTCGGCCCGGAGACCGACAGCTCGAAGTCCCCGACCTCGAGTCCCGGGACCTCGGCGGTCACGAAGAATTCCTCGGGGGTTTCCCACGTGTTGACCGGGGGCCAGGTGAAATGGCCGACGACCTGGTCGACGGTCTGGCGGGCCGCATCGAGGACGCGGTTGACCTCGCGCTGAAGCGTCGACCACTCGCCGAACTGCTCGTGCCAGAGCGGCATCGTGCACCTCCTTCGGAAGGGTCCCTGACTGAATTGCAAAGCCCGTACCACCCCTGAGAGGTTCGATCCGGGGGCGTCCTCTCACGGGAACCGCCGAATCCTGCGATTCCGGCAGGCCGGGGCGTGCAACTCTGGCACCCCCCGTGCATCCCCGGCCCCCCTGATTTCCCGTCCCCTCCGCCGGGTCCCTGCCTTACAATACAGGCCCATGCGATTCCCGCTCCTTGCCGCCTTCGCCCTTGCCGCCACCCTCGCCACCGCCGAGACCCCCGAGATCACGTTTGATCTCGAACCCGTGGCCAAGTCGCTTCCGGGGAGGATCGACCTCCCTCCGGACATGGACATCGTGCTGAACAGCGAAGAGGCCACGCTGATCTGGACTCCCGAGGCGTCCGGGGACGAACGGCCGGCCCCGCGCCGGTACACGCTGGACGTCCTCGCCTCCCACCCGGGCCCGAAAGGGTGGTCGACGCACCTGGCGTGGATGGTCGCGCGCTCGCGGAACGACTTCTGGATTCTCTGGGCCTACGTGAACGACGCGGGGAGTTCCTGCTGGATCAATTATTACCACTTCGCCGAGAACCGCATCCGGATGTCGCTCTTCCGCGGCCGGTACATCTTCCGGCCTCCGGAGACGTTCGGGAACGCGCCGGTGGAGATCGACATCGCGCCGGACCGGCTCCCCGCGTATGCCGGCAAGGCGTTCCGGCACCGCGACTTCGGGCCCGCGGGGGGCAAGTTTCCCGTCCTGCGGTACCTGGACGGGGCGGAGTGGAAGGAGCGGAAGGAAGAGCTGACGGTGAGGCCGCTGATCGACGTGGAGGTCCCGGCTCAGAACGGGTGGGCGACGGACGCGTGGACGGAGGTGCACGGGCTGGCGTGGAACCAGGATGCGACTCGCCTGTACTACGTGGTGACGTACAGCGCGGTGAATCACGGCTGGGTGGTCGATCTCCGGGACGGGCGCGTCCTGAAGACGCATTTCGGCGAGAAGGTCGTCATGGAGCCGAAATAGCGCGTGGGTGAGCAGCGGACACGGGAAGTCGCCATCGGGGTCTTCGTCCTGGCCGGCCTCGGCCTGGTCGGCGTCATGTTCTGGGTGCTCGAGAATCAGGCCTTCCAGCCCAAGTACAGGATCTTCGCCGAGTTCACCTACGCGGGCGGCATCCGCGAGGGCACGCCGGTCCACATGGCGGGGAAACCGATCGGGCAGGTCAAGGACGTCCAGTTCCGCGACGACGCCGCGAGCGGCAAGGTGCTCGTGGACGTGGTGGTCGAGATCGACGAGAAGTACACGATCCGCCGGGATTCGAAGCTGACCGTCGGCTCCGTCGGGCTGCTCGGCGAGAAGATCCTCGAGTTCACGCTCGGGACGGACGCCGAGGTGCTCCCGAAGGACGGCACCGCGCGGATCACCGGCACGGTCCCCCCGGGGCTCGAAGACCTCCAGAAGACGATCGACGGCGCCGTCGGCGACCTGCGCGTCACCGTCACCAAGGTCAATGCCTTCCTCGACCAGCTCAACGACCCGGAGTTCCAGGCCGGGCTCAAGGGGACGGTCACCGGCGTCAACAGCATCGCCGGCAAGGTCCAGGGGACGGTCGACAGGATCGACGGCTTCGTGGAGAAGGCCGACGCGGTCGCCGTCAAGGCCGGCGAGGCCGCCGACAGCGTGAACCGGATCCTCCTCGACGCCGAGGCGTTCGTGAAGCAGCTGAACCAGCTGGCCGAGAAGGTCAGCGGCGCCCTCGAGGAACTCCAGGGACAGGTCGTCACCGCAGGCGACTCCTTCAACGCCCTCGCCGAATCCCTCCAGGAGAACTCCCGCCGGCTCAACGAGATCCTCGCGAGCGTGGACGGGCTGGTGAAAGGAATCCGCGCCGGCGAGGGGACGCTGGGGCACCTGGTGACCGACAAATCCACCGCCCGGAAACTGGACGAACTCCTCGTCAGCCTGAAAACCACGAGCGAATCCCTTTCGGCCACATCCGACTACCTCCGCCAGAACCCGAATTCGATTCTCTTCGGCCGGGACAAGGACGAAACCCCGGCCGCACGCCCGGATTGGCGGGACCGGAAGTAAACCGCCGTCAGGACGGCGGCCCCCGGATGCCGATATTGGAAGCGGGGACGGCGCGGAGCGACCGGACCCGGCGAACACGATGCAGATCAAATTCTGGGGCGTGCGCGGCTCGATCCCGACACCGGGTCCGGATACCGTCGTGTACGGCGGGAACACCACGTGCATCGAGGTGCGCGCCGGGGACACGAACATCATCCTCGACTGCGGCACGGGGATCCGGGAGCTGGGGAATCACTACAGCCGGCTCGGGAAGGCGGTGAAGGTCCACATCTTCCTCAGCCACTCCCACTGGGACCACATCCAGGGGTTCCCGTTCTTCATGCCGATCTACCGGTACGGGAACGAGATCCACATCTACGGCCCCGCACACCCCGACCGCACCATCCGCGACCTCCTCACGCTTCAGATGGACGGCGCTTACTTCCCCGCCCGCTACTTCGAGCTCGCGGCGAAGATCCACCACCACGACCTGCGCGAGGAGTCGGTCGACATCGAGGACGTGACCGTCCACTCGCGCTTCATGAATCACCCGATCTACACCCTCGGCTACCGGATCCACCATGAGGGCAAGGTGCTCGTGTACACCAGCGACAACGAGCCCTACAGCGCATTCCTCTACGACCACCTCAAGGATTTCGGCGACGCGATTCCGGCGTCCGAGATGGAGGAGTTCCTGGCGCAGTGCAACCGCCGGCTGGTCGACTTCGTGAGCGACGCCGACGTGGTGATCGCCGACGCGATGTACCGCACGGAGGAGTACCCGCGCTACCGCGGCTGGGGGCATTCCTCGGCGGAGCACGCCATGGAGCTGGCGATCAAGGCGAAGGCGAAGAAGCTGGTGATCTGGCACCACGACCCGAACCGGACCGATGCGGACCTGGAAGCGATGGTCAGGGACACGCAGGCGATCGCCTGGTCGCGGGGGTCGAAGCTGGAGGTCGTGGCGGCGAAGGAGAAGGAGACGCTCGAGATCTGAGGCGGTTTCGCCTCAAGTTCCGCCCTCCCCCGGCCGATCACAGGGGAGAGGGGGGATTCCCTCCCCCCGGAAGGGAGCGGAGCGTGACCGGGCTCGAAGCCGCCTTCTACGACCTCCTCGAACCGGCCGCGCCGGAGATTGCGCTGCTGGGGGAGCCGACCCTGCGCCTGCTGGCCGGCAGCCTGGCGGCCACCGCGCGGGACGCCGTCTCGGGGATCATCCGGCTGAGCGACTGCGACATCGCGATGCGCCGGGAACTCCGACGGCGGGGCTATCCTCCGGACCGGGCAGCCGGCGCCGCCCGCCGCATGGTCGAATTCGTCGCCTGACCCGATCCGGGGGAACCGGGACCGCGCCGGCCGCGTCGAACCGGGACACTCATGATCCGGAGTCCCCGATGCGCCTCCTCCCGCTCGTGCTCGTCGCCCTGGCGTCGTTCCCCCGCGCCGCCGCCGCCGACGACAGCCTCGAACCCGCGACCGATTCCCGGGTGCTCGTGGCGGAGACCTGGTCGCTGAATTCCGAATCGGTGTCCGTCTGCACGAACGGGGAGATCTTCGCCCGGGAAGCCTGGAGCCTCTCCGTCACCCGCGACGGCGTCACCCACTCCATCCCGGTCAACCGGGTCTGGCTCGCCGACCGGATCGACTCCAACCTGATCGGCAAGGGGAACCACGAGGCGCGGATGAACGGGTACCTGAGGGAGCTGGAGGCCGGGGCCGCGGCCGCTCCCGCGCGCCCCGCCCTCGTGATCGAACTCGCCTCAACCGCCGCGAGCGGCCGGTTCTTCGTCGCCGGGGTCTGGATCGCCGACCGGGAGGTGTTCTGGAAGACGTCCTCCGAGCACGGGTCCCGCCTAGTCGGCCTCGACGCCGACCAGGTCCGCGCGCTGGGGAGTGCCGAGGCGCTCGAGGGACGGCTCCGCGAACGCAGCGACGCCGACTGGAAGGCGGGACTGACGCCGCGGGAGACGAAGGACGGGGACGGAAAGGCGGGCGACGAATGATCCCCGTTCCGGCGCCCCGGCCCCGTTACCGCACGATCGTCATCTCCTCCTGCTCGACGCCGGGCGCCCCGGTCCGCACGGAAAGCGTGACCTCCATCCCCTCCGTCCACAGGACGCGCGGGTCCCCGTAGTTCTTCGGGTACGGCGCGTTCAGGCTGAACCAGACGACGTCCGCGCGCCCCTGGCGCCGCTCGACCATCCACTCGGCCACCGTGAGCTTCTGCAGGTCGACTCCCTTCGCCGAGAGCGCGACGGATTCGACCGATTCCCCGGCGGCCAGCTCGAAGGAGCCGAGGACGCGCTCGGCGGCGTCGACCTCGTGACCCCGGTGCTGGTCCACATCCTCCTGCGCGTCGAGGTCGGTCAGGCGCACCTCGACCTGGAACCCCCCCTTCGTCGCCGCGCCGCGGGTCACGGCCACCGCGGCCCGGCGGGGGCTGACCCTGCGGAACGGCCGAAACGTCGGGTCGCCGAACAGCATCCGGTTCTGGGTGACGTCCATCATGAACCCGCCCGGGACGTCGACCCGCACCTCCGGCTTTCCCTCCACCTGGAGGACCAGCGGCCACGGACCGTGCCGGCGCGAGGCAAGCGTGACCTCGACCGCGTTGAGCCGGATCACCTCCCCCAGCGCGAGGTCCTCCCGCGCCGCGCGCGACTGCTCGATCGAGCAGCGGAACCCGTGGTTCGCGCCGATCGGCGCCAGATACGCGGCGGGGCCGTGCGCGAGATAGGCGAGGGCGAGCGACTCGCCGGGCTGGAGGTCGTAGAAGCGCACCGCGTGCGCGGTCTCGCCGAAGGTCGCGACGATGTCGCCGCACACGATCGCGTGCTTCGTGGCGGCGCTGTGGCATGTCCCGCTCCAGAGGACGGTCCCGCCGAGCGGCCACGCCGCGGCGTCCGAGGGCCCGAGCCCCGTCAGCTCCCGGCTCGCCCAGTCTCGACAGATCTTCTTCGGGTCGAACGTCCAGTGCAGCTCCGGCTTCATGTTCCGGTCCCCGTCGAACAGCCAGATCCGCATCGGGTCGCCGTTCCCGCAGATCGTCACCGTCCCCGCCCCTTTCGCCGGCGCGAACGCCTTCGCGAACTGACCGCGCACCCCCGGGGCCCCTTCGACCGTCGGAAAAAACACCCTCGTCGTCGTCAGCCCGTCGGTTCCCTTCACGGGAGGATAGACCAGAACCTCCTTGAAACTCGGCGTCACGCCGTAGTCCACGGCAGTCGCCGGAAGGCCGTCCTTCTCGATCTTCGCCATCGCGTCCAGCATCGCCTGGACATGCGCGGGCTCCGCGGCGGTCAGGTAGCCGATCGTGGCATCCTGGAACGGGTCCGGATCGAGCTGCTGAAGGGCGAACATCACGCGCCGGTTGAGGTTGATGTCGAACGTCTCGGGCGCGAGGACGACGCAGACGGCATCGGCGCGCCGGCGGCGGGCCATGTCGCGGATCGGCTCCCAGGCGGCGGGGTCGGAGAGCCGCTCGCGCCCGGCGCCGCGAAACTGCGCGAGGCGTCGGGCCTGGGAGTGAAAGCGGGATTTTCCGAGCTCGAGGACGACGAGTCGATCCCCGGGCGGGGCGCCGACGGAGGCGAAATCGGGAGGCAGGACGACCTCGCGGACGATGCGGTGCTGTTCCTGGCCGAGGCGGGCGAGGAAGGTGATGTACCCGCCCTGGCCGATCATGAGGCAGGTCCCGTGCCAGGTCTTCCCTCCGTCCTCGACGCGTCCCGACAGGCTCCAGCACGCCGTGCCCTTCGCCGGGCGGTCGGCGACGCGGTCGAGGAACCCCATCACCTGCGTCGCATAGTCGAGATAGTCCTTTTTCCCGGTGTATCGGTACAGGTCGAGCATGAAGGTCCCGGCGCCGGCCGCACCGCAGCACAGGCTGGGCGAGTAAAACCCGGCGCCCGCCCGGTCCTTCCCCGGATGCGTGTTCTCCAGGAGGTACCGGGCCCCTGCTTCCGCGGCCTGGAGGTACTTCACGTCCCCCGTCATGGAGTGGAGAAGCAGGTGGAGCCGGCAGGTCCCGCTGGGCCCGTGGCACCACCCCTCCCAGAGCCAGTCCTTCGTGCCGTCCGCCGGCACATGGTGTTTCCAGGCGAGCGTCCCGGCGCCGCGAACGGCGACCTCGTTCCGCTCGAGCCAGCGCGCGGCCTGTTTCGCCGCCTCGAGGTACTTCTCCTCCCCCGTCGCGCCGCACATGCGCGCCAGCGCCGCCCCGATCCCCGCCACGCCGTGCGAGAATCCCGTATAGGTCCGCTCCTGCCCCGCGCCCGCGGGCCATGACCAGCCGTCCTCGCCCTTCCGGGCCGCCTCCAGCAGGCCGTCGGCGCCCTCGACCGCCGCCGCGAGATAGCGGGGATCCCCCGTGATCTTCGAAGCGTCCTCAAGCGCGAGGCAGATTCCGGCGCTTCCGCTGATGATGTCGAGTGCGCCGTTGTCCCAGAATTTCCCCCGGGTATTCGCGATCGGGCCGAGCTGGGCGACGACCCAGTCCATCCCGCGCTTTCCGGCCCTGACGGCCTCCTCGTCCCCCAGGATATCCCCCGCGGTGAGCAGCACCCAGGCGATCCCGGCGGTCCCGCTGTACAGCGACGCGCTTCGTGAGGTATGGACCCCGCCCTTTCTGTCCTCCCATGCGACGTCCCAGGTCAGGCAGCCCTTGTCCTCCACTGCCTTGTCGATCAGGTGGCGGACCCCGCGTCGTGCGGCCTCTGCGTACGCCTTCCCGCCGGTCATTTCATGGAGGGTGAGGAGCGAGGCCACGGTGCCGGCGACGCCGGAGTAGAGGGAGTCGGTGCTGAAGGGACCGGCATCGAATTCAGGCCAGGTTGCGCCGCGCACCTGACCCGGCTTTGCGCGAGCGGGATCGTCCTTCATCTGTCCGAGGAGCCAGGAGCCGGACTCCCTGAGGAGTTTTGCCTCGGGGCTGTCGGCCGGGAGGAGCCGTTCCGCTGAGGCGGTCGGGGGGGGCGTCTTTCTTGTCTTTTCTTCACCCCAGCCCGAGCGGGCGCTGAGGGTGACGGCGGCCAGGGCGACAGCGAGCAGGAGGACGTTCCGCATGGGATTCTCCGTAGATTCGGGGTGGGGCCTGTTCCCTCTATGCCCCCGCCGCCCCTCTCCCGTACAAGATTCCCTCTTCCTTTTTCTTTTTTCCGTTTTCTTTTTTCCGTTTTCCCTTCCATGAGAAGGCCCCCCGGATCAAGGACATTTTGGAGACCTGCACGCCGGAGCCAGCTCCCGCCACGCTTCCATCCGCACTCTTTGGACT
>JABWAY010000168.1 GCA_013360825.1 Candidatus Brocadiia bacterium
GCGCGGACCGGCAGCGGCGCGAGAACGGCAGGGTCTGGCTGGCCCGCGCCGGGGAAGCGCTGGAGCGGGAGGACCGGGTCACGGCCGCGCGCCTGCTCGACCTTGCCGCCTGGCTCGCCCCCGGAGAGCCGGGAATCCAGGACCTGCGCTCCCGCCTGAAGTGACCGGAACACCGGCAGTCTCGCTTGACGCCCTTGCGTCCCGATTGCTGTAATCCGTTCCTCTCCCGCGGCCGCCGTCGCGGGTTTCTCGTTTTCCTGGAGGCTCTCCCGTGTCCGATATCGTCCCGATGAGCCCCGAGGGGTTTGAGCAGGCGCGCCTGAAGCTGAAACACATGAAGGAGATCGAGCGGAAGCAGCTCGAAATCCGCCTGGGAGAGGCCCGGGACATGGGGGACCTGTCCGAAAACAGCGAGTACGAGACGGCGCGGAGCGATCTGTGGCTGCTCGACCAGCGCGTCTGCGAACTGGAAGACCGCCTGGCCCGGGTCGTCGTCGTGGACCCGACCGCCCAGCCCAAGGACGTCGTCCTGTTCGGCGCGAAAGTCACGTGCGTGGACCAGAAGAGCAAGGACACGGAGATTTTCGAGATCGTCGGGGAGGGCGAGGCGGATCCGATGAACAACAAGATTTCGGTGAGCGCCCCGATCGCTCAGGCCCTGATCGGCAAGAAGGTCGGGGAGATTGCCGAGGTGAAGGCGCCCCGGGGGACCATGCGCTACAAGGTCACGAAGATCAGCTGACGGGCGTTCGGGCGGGGCGGAGCCGGCGCCCGAATTGTTCGGATGTTTGGCTCCCACCCCCCCACACCGCTACACTCCTCCTCCTCACTCGCTCGCACCCCGGGGGGTATGCCATGCGCCGCGCGCTTGTGTCGCTCGATGATCCGAGAATCCGGGATCTGGTCGCGGAGACGCTCCAGAAAGCCGGATTCGAAGTGTCAACGGCCCCGCAATCGGGGGCGACCGCGTGGGACGTGGTGGTGTCCGCAGCCGGAGCGGCCCCGACGCTGGACGAGCCGGCTCAGAAGAACGACGCCCTCCGGCCGGCGCTTGCCGGGCGCTCCGCCGGGATCCGCAAGGCGCTGGACGCAGCGCACCGGGCGGGGCCGCTGGAGACGCCGGCCTGCCTGCACGGAGAGCCGGGAAGCGGGCGGACTGCGCTGGCGCGGGAGATTCACGAGTCGAGCAGGCGGGCAGGGAAGGGGTTCTGGCGGCTCGATCTGTCGGACCCGCCGGGGCCCGACCCCTCAGGGCAGCTGTTCGGGCCGGGAGGGTGGTTCGATCGGGTTGCCGCCGGGACGGTTCTGCTGCACGAGGTGCACGGGGCCCCGCGGGTCCTGCTCGACCGGGTCTCGGAGCGGATCGAGTCGGGGCGCGGGCCGCGGGTGCTCGCGACGTCTTCCGTGGATCTGATGACCGCGTGGGCCCAGGGGACATTTCCCGAGGATCTGGCGAAGAAGCTGTGCTCGACGGTGATCCGGATTCCGCCGCTGCGCGAGCGCCGGGACGACATCGGCGACATCGCGGAACAGCTGTCGAAACGGTGCGCGCGCGAGACGGGGAAGAAGGCCCCGGTCTGGACGCCGGAGTCGCTGGGCGCTCTGGCGGCCTGGGACTGGCCCGGGAATGTCCGGGAACTCCGGGGCGCGGTGGAGCGCGTCGTATTGAGCGGGAAGATCGAAACCGTGGACCCGGTTGACCTGCCGCCCGAGGTGTTCTCCACGACCGCGCCGGGACGGGTCGGCTACGCGCTCCGCCCCGTCCGCAAGGCGTTCGAGCGGCAGTACATCCTCTGGGTCATCAAGGAACTCGGCGGCGACAAGCCGAAGGCGGCCGATGCCCTGGGGATCAACCTGTCCTCCCTGTATCGCAAGCTGGCGGGGGAGGATTCGGAGGAAGGAACCCGGTTCTTCCGGTAGGGCCGGCGCGCCCGGCTATTTCTCCTTCTTTTTTTTCCGTGTCAGGTCCTCGCGGTCTTCGACATATCCCACGTAACCGAGGCACATCTCGTCAGTGGTCTTCTCGCCCCACCGGACCGGACGGGGCGGGCGATTCGGATTCCGTGGGTTCGCCTCGGAATTGTCATAGACCGCCGTGTGCTCGATGATCGATCCCTTCGGCAGTTTCAGCGGCGTCTGCAGCACGTAGGCCCCCTGCCACTTGAAGTCCCAATCCGCAATCTCGATCAGCAGCGTCCGGGTGCCGTCGGGAAGAATCGCCTCCGTCTTCACCGATTTGCCCAGCAGATGCTGGTGCGGCGAGACCACGTAGATCGTCACGTTCGTGTCGCACTTCCAGCGCGCCGTAACGGCGTGCGCGGCGTCCCCGGGAGGGAGCTCGAACTGCCAGTTGACGATCTCCGCCCACCGGATCTGCTGTCGGACGGGAGTTTTCGAGAAGTAGAGGCCCAGTCGTGTCCGGTCCGTCTGGGCGGTCCCGGACCGGTTGTAGTGGACCTGCAGCACAACGCGGGCGCCTTTCCTGAGTCTCCGGCCGATGCCGTCGGGAAGCGACCTCGGGGTCTCCCCGGGCGCCCAGCCGCCCATCTCCCCGGACGGCAGGAATCCCGGCCAGGTCCCTTCGCCCGAATAGCCGACCCCCGGATCCTTCGCATCCAGCTTCTCGGCCGTCCCGCTCGTGTCGATGTACGCGAGGACGTGATGCACGACGCGGGCGTTCCCCGGCCGGATGTCGGTCGCCGAGACCCAGACGTCCTCGGGGAGGTCGGTGGGAATGACGAAGTGCCTGTACTCGTCGGTCGGTCCCTGCGCCGAGAGCTCGAACTCCGGCGCCTCGAGGATCAGGTCCGGCGTCCCCAGCGTCCACTCGTCGCGGAATTCCGGGAGCGGCGGTTCGTCCTTCGGGTCTCCCCGCGGCGCGTCGAGGTCGGCCCACCGCACGAGGGTGGCGATCTCTTCCTCGGTCATTCTCCGGTCGTCCTTCATCGGGACTCCCGCGGACGCCTTCCAGGGGGGCATGCGCCGCTCCGATACGGCCGAGCGGATTTCCCGGGCGAAGGCGCCGGCGTGTTCGAAGTCTGTGAGGGGCATCGGCGCGATCTGTCCCTGGCGGTGACAGGAGACGCAGTGCCGGTGGACGATCGGCGCGACGTCCCGGGTCCATGTCACCTCGCCGGTTGCGGGGGGCTCCGTCCTGCGGACGGCGCATCCCCGGGGCTCCGTCGTGGGGGTGGCGACCTCCCGGCCGGCGAGGACGTCCTCGAGGGCCAGCCTCAGGTCCCGCCGCGACGGCCGCCCTCCCATCGGGTCGTCGTCGACGCGGCCCCGGTATCGGATCGTGCGGGTTGCATCGAGAACGACGACCGTCGGGACGGTCTCGATCCCCAGCCGGTCCGCGACCGCCTGGTCCGGGTCGCAGAGCACGGGAAAGGCCAGGCCGCGCTCCGCGGCGTGCCCCCGGATCTCGTCCTGCTCGTTGCGGTTCGGGTTGATGCCGACGACGGCGACCTTCCGCGCGGCGAAGTCCGCCGCGATCGCATTCAGTTCCTGCACCATCCGGTTGCAGATCGGGCACTGCGTGCTGGTAAAGACCAGCACCACCGCCCGGGACTCCGCCCACGACGACAGCGCCCTCGGCGTCCCCGCCGCGTCCTTCAGCGTGAAATCCCCGACCTGCGCCCCCGGCGCCCCCGGCGGCGGCTGCGCCCCCGGCCGCAGGGCCAGCACCGCGAGAAAGACGGCGGGAAGCGCCGCCACGAACGCGGTCTTCAAGGCATGCCTCCGGGTCATTTCTTCTTCCTCGCCTTCGTCAGATCCTCGTGATCGCGGACGTAGTTCACATACCCCAGGCACATCTCGTCCGTCGTCGCCTCCCCCCAGCCGATCTTCCTGGGCGGCGAGAAGGGGTTGCGGGGATTCTTCTCCGAGTTGTCGTAGACGATCGAGATGTGCACCCGGGTCCCGTCCCCGAGCCGCAGCGGCTTTTCGAAGTGATAGGTGTCCTGCCACTTGAAGTCCCAGTCGTCGATTTCGACCAGCGACACGACCTTCCCGTTGTCCTTTTCCGCCGTCATGCGCACCTGCTTCCCGAGCAGGTGGCAGTGCGGCATGACCGAGATCACCGTGATGTCCCGGTGCGTCGGCCAGGACGCAGAAATCTCGTGCGCCTCCGCCCCCGCCGGGATCTGGAACCACGGGTTCAGGATCCGCGCCTGGTAGAGCTGCTGCCGGACCGGCTTCTTCGCGAAGTGGAGCCCGATCTGCGTCCGGTCCTTCTGCGCGGACCCCGTGGCGTTGTTGTAGTGGATCTGCAGGACGAGCGTCGACTTCTTCGGGAGCTTGCGCGCGACCCCGTCGGGAAGCGGGAGCGCGAAGAATCCCGGCGTCCAGCCGCCCATTTCATGCGTCGGAACGAAACCCGGCCAGGCGCCGTCCCCCTGGTAACCGTGTCGCTCGTCCTCGGCGTCCAGCCGCTTCGCGATCCCCATCGTGTCGACATAGGCGAGGACGTGGTGCACGATCCGCGCGTTCCCCGGCCGGATTTCCACCGCGGAGACCCACTTGTCCTCATCCCAGGCGTTCGGCATCAGGAAGTGCCAGTAGAGGTCGGGACCGGCCCGGACCTCGAAGTCTTCCCCGCTGTCGAGCACCATGTCGGGGGGGCCGAGAAGCCAGTCGCTGGAGAATTCCGGAAGCGGCGGGACCTGCGCCGGGTCTCCCTCGGGGGTTCCGGAGTCCGCCCAGACCCGGATCGTCTCGACCTGTGCGGCCGTCAGCTTCCGCTCGCCCTTCATCGGCTGCCCGCCGACGGGCTTCCAGGGGGGCATGCGGTGGTTCACGACCGCGTCCCTGATTTCCATGGCGAACGCGCTGGCGTGGTTGAAGTCGGTGAGGGACATCGGGCCGAGCTGGCCCGGGCGGTGGCACTGGACGCAGTTCTCGAACACGATCGGGGCGACATCCTTCGCCCAGGTCACGTCCCCTTCCGTCTTCGGCGCATGGCGTCGGACGGTACAGCCGCGGGTCTCCGTCAGGGGAGTGGCCACGTCGCGCCCCTCCAGGACGGCGTCGAGCGCCTTCCGTGCATCCTCGCCCGTGGCTTCCGCACCCATCCAGGTCCGGTCGAACCGGCCGCGGTAGCGGATTGTGCCCGAGGCGTCCGTGACGAGGACGGTCGGGGTGATTTCGATGGCGAGGGCGTCGGCGAGCACCTGGTCGGCGTCGGCGAGGACGGGCCATGCGGTCCGGTGCTCACGCGCATGGCCGGCGATTTCGCCCTGCTCGTTCCGGTTGGAGTTGACGGCGATCACGGCGACCCCGCGCGCCGCGTACTCGGCCCGGAGCGCCTCGAGCGCCGGGAGGTACCGGTTGCACTGCGGGCACTGGGTTCCGGTGAACACGACGAGCAGGGCCTTCCGGTCGGCGAACTCCGCGCGCGTCCGGACCTTGCCGTCCTGGTCCGGGAGCGAGAATTCCGGCAGGACGGCGGGTTCGGCCCCCGCCGCGGCCGCCGAGAGGAACACCAGCGCGGCCAGGGCCGCGGCAGACAGCCGTTTCATCGATCCCCCGAGTCTTCGCCGGCAGGAATGCCGGTGTGCATGATGGTACGGCACCGGGAGCGCCGCGTTGGGTGCCGGATTCTCCTTTTCGGGCACGGGCCGCGGATTACACTGTCCGGCTGGGACGCCGAACGGACGCGGGAACACAGAGGGGAGATCCATGCCGATCATCCGGGTGAAGGCGGGGGCGGAAGTCGGCCGTGCCTACGACATCACCAACGAGGTGCTCACGATCGGCCGCGATCCGAGCGCGCTGATCAAGGTGATGGACCACGGCGTTTCGCGCCAGCACGCCGAAATCTTCAAGATCGGCGAAATGTGCTTCATCCGGGACCTCAAGTCCACCAACGGGACGTTCGTGAACGACGGGAAAGTTTCCGAGGAACTCCTCCGCGCGGGCGACCAGGTCCGGATCGGCAACACCGTGATGACGTTCGAGGACGGCGGAGAGACCGGGGAAGAAAGCAAGAAGGTCGACTTCGACCAGGGGCGGGACCTCCCGGCGAACTCGACCATCGAACTCAAGCTCGACCGCACGGCCGAAAAGTCCAGCCCTCCCGAGCGCGTCGGCAAGGAAATCGACCACCGCAACCTCGCGGCCCTCTACGACGTCGCCCGCATCATCGGGACGGAGAAGGACTCCGCGGGCCTCCTCAACAAGATCCTGGAACTGGCGATGCAGGCCACGAACGCCGACACCGGATACATGCTGCTCCTCGAGAAGGGAAGCGGCAAGCTCGTGCCGAAGGCCACGATGAGCAAGGAGAAGACGGAGCCGAAGATCAGCCGCACGATCGTGAAGCGGGTCGTGCAGCACGCCCGGGCGATTCTGACCAGCGACGCGATGCTGGACAGCCGGTTCGCGGGCTCCGAGTCGATCGTGATGAAGAACATCAAGTCGGTTCTCTGCGCGCCGATGGTCGCCCGCGACCGCATCACGGGGATCCTCTACCTGCACTCCAGCAAAGTCGCCCAGGAGTTCTCGAGCGAGGACCTGGAGGTCGCGACGGCGATCGCGCTGCAGGGCGGCATCGCGGCGAACTCGTTCCAGGCCGCGGAAGTCCTCAGGAAAACGCTGGTCTCCTTCGTCAAGACGCTGGTCTCGGCCTCCGAGATGCGCGACCCCCGCACGCAGGGGCATGCGGATCGCGTCGCGAATTTCGCGGCGGCGATCGGGCACCAGATGAAACTGCCGAAGGGCGATCTCCAGCGGCTTCACCTGGCGGCGCTTCTCCACGATGTCGGCAAGATGGGCCAGCCCGTCGAAATGCCGGAGGGCGGGAACCACGCGCAGTGGCGCGCGGAGCATGTCCACCTCGGGGAGAAGATCGTCTCGACGATCGAGGGATTCGAGGACGTTCTCCCGGGGGTGAAACATCACCACGAATACATGGACGGCACGGGGTTCCCCGCCGGCCTGCGCGGGGACGACATCCCCCTCCCCGCGAGGATCATCTGCGTCGCGAACGAATTCGACAACGCGACCACCCGCGGCGGGCTGCAGGGGACGGGCCTCCCCGTGAAGGAAGTCCTGATCGACATGGGCCGGACCGGCTCCGGCCGCTACGACGACGCCGTCATCCAGGCCCTCCTCGTCTGTCACCGGAACGGGACGCTCTTCGAGCCGAGCAACCTGTTCGACAACATGTAGAGCTCCGCCGGCCCGACCGGCGACGAAGGAACCACGTGAGCACGGCGGCCGAAGTTCCGGCGGCCATTCCGGACAGCGCGGAAGGCCTGGACCCCGGGGTGCGGGAGAAATCCCTGCGCCTCTCGGTGATCGACGGGTGTTTCCACGGCGGCATGGTCGGGCTGGGCGAGAACTACCTCGGCGCCTACGCGGTCTTTCTCGGCGCGACCCCCGCGGTCGCAGCCGCCCTAGGGGCCTGGCCGGCCCTGATCGGCGCCCTCTTCGGCGCCCTGACCGTCGGCCTGATCGACCGCTTCCGCAGGCGCTCGACCGTCACGATCGTGGCGGCCGCCGCGGCCGGCGTGGTCTACCTGCTGCTCGTCGCGCTCCCGTTCGGCGTTCCGGCGTCCGCCGCCGCGTGGGGGGCCGTCGTGTGCGTCGTCCTCTACATGGCGTCGAACAACGTCGCCAACCCCGCCTGGAACTCCTGGATCGGAGATCTGGTCCCCGCGGCCCGGCGCGGGCACTGGTTCGGTCGGCGCAACAGCCTGATCGCCACCGTGACCCTCGTCTCCATGCTCGCGGCCGGCGCCCTCCTCGACGGATTCAAGGCGCGCGGCGCCGAACTCCACGGCTGGATCCTCTGCCTCGTCGGCGCCGCCGCCATGAAATTCATCTCCGTCGGCTTCCTCTCCCGGGTCGCCGAACCCCCTTACAACCCCAGCAGCGCCGACAGCTTCACGTTCTGGCAGTTCCTCCGCCGCTCCCCGCAGTCGAACTTCGCGCGCTTCACCTGGGGGATCGCCCTCATGTGGTTCTGCGTCCACCTCAGCGGACCGTTCTTCATCCTCTACCAGCTCAAGGTCCTCGGCTGGAGTTACACCCAGCTCACCGTGTCCACCGCCATCCAGACCCTCTCCGCCATCGCCACCCAGCCGTGGTGGGGAAGAGTCGGGGACCGCCGCGGCTCACGGCATGTCCTCCTGGCCAGCGGCCTCCTCTGCGCCGTCCTCCCCCTCCTCTGGTGCACCACGACCACCTTCGCGGCGCTCCTCGCCATCCAGGTCGTCGCCGGCTTCTGCTGGGGCGGGTTCAACCTCGCCACCGCAAACTTTCTCTTCGAGGCCGTCACCCCTGCGAAGCGCGCCCGCTGCGCGGCGTACTTCAATGTCGTCGCCTCCATCGGCATCTTCGTGGGCGCCGCCGTCGGCATCACCATCGTCGACCGCCTCGGCGCCCGCGCCGCCGCCTCCGGCCCCATCCAGGCCCTATTCAGCCTGACCGGCCTCCCCGCCGGCCCGCACTGGCGCGATGCCGCCCCGTTCCTCCTCGTCTTCGCTCTCAGCGGCCTCGGCCGCTTCCCGGTCCTGCTGTTCCTGCGGGGGGTCATCGACGGCCAGAAGGCGCACGAAGAACTGCGCGAGCGGTCCCGGCAGCTGGCGGTGCCGGTGAAGGGCGACCCCGGGGAGTCGATGTAGGGGAGGGGGCGGTGCGGGCGCGCCTACCGTCCGAGGTCGATATCGTCGTCCTTCCGGAGGTCCATAAGCCGGAAGGCGACGGCGACGCGGCGGACGCGGGGGAGGCGTTCGAACGCGCGTTCGAGGGCGTTTTCGTCGTCGCAGGCGCGGGCGGCCCAGGGGTCGTCGAGGTTCTCCTCGGGGATGGCGACCCGTTCGCCGGCGGCGGCCCGGAGAGCCCAGCCGACGGCGGGCT
>JABWAY010000169.1 GCA_013360825.1 Candidatus Brocadiia bacterium
CGGCCCGCTGGACGGCCTGGGGAGCGGCCGCCGCGGCCCCGTTCGTCCTCCTCGGCGGCCATCTCGCCTCCTCCCCGCGTCGCGTCCTCACCTCCCGCGACCTCCCCGGCGCCCACCGGGCCGAGCTCGACCTGATCTTCCGCGCCCTCGAGTCCCGCCCGCCGGGTCGGATCCTCATCGGCGACGACCCCGTCCTCGACAACCACTGGGCGATGTACCTCCCGTTCGTCTACGCCGGCACCCCCGCCCTCGTCGCCAACGGCGCCGCCCCCCTCCAGTCGAGCCCGAATTTCCTCGTCCTCACCCGCTCCCCCGCCGCCCGCCTCGCCACCGCCGGCTTCGGCGTCCGCTACCTCCTCGGCGGCAACGCGCACCCCGACGCCGTCCGCGGCGGCATCCTCGTCGAACGCACCCCGCACTTCAGCCTCTACGCGTTCCCCGAAGCCTCCCCCTGGCGCGGACAGAGCGCGGGGATCGCGGACGAGGTCGAAGCGCCCTCGCGGTACGCCGCGACCGTGACGGTCTACGGCGCGACGCCGGACCGCGTGCGGCTCGCGGTCACGCGGCACCCGGGGTGGCGGGCGTGGGTGGACGGGGTGGAAGTCCCGATCCACGCGACCGCGCCGCACCTGATGGCGATCGACGTCCCGACCGGCTCGCACGCGGTCGAATTCCGGTTCCGCCGCCCGGGGTGGACCTGGGGACTCGTCGCCCTCTCCCCGCTCGTCCTCGCCGCGGGGTTCCTGCTCGACCGGCGCGGGAGGCGGGCCCATCGGCCGCCGCCTCCTGGGTAACAAGTCCCAATATCTGACAGTTCAGTAGTTGGGGACACCCGGCCCCACCCCCCCGCGATCCGCCGCCCCGGCTACACTCGCCCCATGTCCCCCTGGCGCTGGTACGCTTCCCTCATCCGCCCGTACACCGGGCGCCTCCTCGTCGCCGCGGGGAGCCTGCTGCTGTCGGGGTCGGTGACGCTGCTCGTCCCCGCCGTCGCGGGGCGGGCGGTCGATGCGGCGCTGATCGAACGGAGCCTCGGGGATCTCAACACCATCATGCTCGGGCTGATCGTGCTGTTCGCGATCAGCGCGGCGCTCGATTATCTGGAGAGCTGGCTGATCCAGTCGGCGGCGGCGCGGATGCTCGCCGGGCTGCGTGGCCGCCTCCACGCCCACCTCCTCTCCCTCCCCCCTTCGTTCTACGACGCCCGCCGCACCGGGGAGCTCCTCTCGCGCCTCAACGCCGACGTCGGGACCCTCGGCGACGCCCTGACCCGCGACCTCGTCAACGCCCTTCAGCGCACCGTCGTCCTCGCCGGGTCGCTCGCCATCCTCCTCTCCATGCACCCCCGCCTCACCGGCGTCATGCTCCTCGCCCTCCCGCCCCTCGTCGCCGCCGCCGTTGTCTTCGCGCGGCGGATCGAGCGGCTGTCGGAGAAGGAACAGGAAGCGCTGGCCGAGTCGAACGTGGCGGCGGAGGAAGCGCTGTCGGGGATCCGGACGGTGCAGGCGTTTGCGCGGGAGCCGGAGGAGCGGCGGCGGTACGGGAAGCTGATCGACGTCTGGCTTGCGCTGGAGTTCCGGTCGTCGCGGACGTGGGCGCTGTTTCATGCCGTGGTGGCGTTCGCGGGGTTCTCGGCGTTCGTGCTGGTTCTCTGGTACGGGGCGACGCTGGTCGTGCAGGGGGGACTCACGGCGGGGGCGCTGACCGCGTTCCTCCTCTACACGATGACCGTCGCGACCGCGGTCGGCTCGCTCACGAACATGTTCGGGCGGCTGAAATCCGCGTCCGGGGCGACCGTCCGCGTCCGGGAGATCTTCGAGACCGTCCCCGGGATCGCCGATCCGCCCGGCGCGGTCCCCCTCCCCCGCCCGCGCGGCGAGGTCGCCTTCCGCGACGTCCGGTTCGCATATCCCTCCGCGCCCGACAGGTTCGCGGTCGACGGCGTCTCCCTCGAGATCCGCCCCGGGGAGGTCGTCGCCCTCGTCGGCCCCAGCGGCGGCGGAAAGTCAACGCTCGCTTCCCTCCTCCTCCGTTTCCACGACCCCTCCTCCGGCGCCGTCGCGCTCGACGGCGCGGACCTGCGGACGCTGCGGCTGGCCGATGTGCGGGAAGCGATCGGGCTGGTCCCGCAGGATGTTTTTCTTTTCGGCGGGACGGTCGCGGAGAACATCCGGTTCGGACGCCCGGGGGCGACCGACGCCGAGGTCGAGGGGGCGGCGAAGGCGGCGCATGCCGCCGATTTCATCGGCCGGCTCCCCGCGGCGTACGCCACGATGGTCGGCGAACGCGGCGTCCGCCTCTCGACCGGCGAACGCCAGCGGATCGCCGTCGCCCGCGTTTTCCTGAAAAACCCCGCCGTCGTGATCCTGGACGAGGCGACGAGCGCGCTCGACGCCGCTTCCGAACACCTCGTCCAGCAGGCGTTCGAGCGGCTGTTCGAAGGGCGGGCGACGCTGGTGATCGCGCACCGGCTGGCGACGGTGCGGAAGGCGACCCGGGTGGTGGTGCTGGAACACGGGAAAATCGTGGAGCAGGGGACGCACGACGCGCTGTTCGCGGCCGGGGGGTTGTACAGGCGGCTGTGCGAGCTGCAGTTCGTCAAAGAGGGGGACGGGGCGGTCGCGCACGGAATTTGAACCTGAGCCCGCCGGAATTGCGGTTTCGTCGAATCTGGAAAGTCGTTTGACAGAATGGGCCCCTGCGGAGTCCAAGGGGGGGCTGAATGGCGGATTTCCGACTCATGGGAGAACGGGGATGCGACGGATCTGGGCCGGGGCGCTGCTGGCGGGGCTGACGGGGTGCATGACGGGGTTCGAGGAGTTTCACGATATCTCCGACCGGCGGACCGACCGGCTGGTCGGCGAGGCCGATTTCCCGGAGATGGTTCCGAAGACCGGCGCCGCCACCCCCGCCCGCCTGGAGACGCTTCCGGACGGCCGCACGCAGGTCCGCCTGGACCTTGCGGAGGCGCTGCGGCTCGCCCTGTCGAACAACGTGGCGTTCCTGCGGGACGCGGAGGGGCTGGACGTGCAGCTGCTCAGCCTCGAGGTGCTCCGGCACGGGGAATGGCCGCTGCTCTCCGAGGTCACGACAAGCGGGACCTGGACCGACGCAAAGGATGCGCGCGGGACCGGGTCGCAATCCGCGGGGATCGGGATCACGCAGAAGCTCCCGCTCGGCGGGTCGGTGACCGCGGCGTACGCGCACAGCGGGTCCCAGGGGGTCGGGCCGAACGCCTACAGCGGCTCCTGGAGCGTGGCGGTGACGCAACCCCTCCTGCGCGGAGCGGGCTGGACGGTCAACAAGGAAGGGCTGATCTCCGCGGAGAGGAACTTCGAGTACTCGCGGGGGACGTTCGCGTTCCGGAGGCAGTCGCTGCAGATCGCCGTGGTGGAGGTCTATTTCGGGCTCCTGCAGCAGGAGACGAACATCGGGAACTTCGAGCGCAACCTGGAGAACCTGCGCCGGCAGGCGCGCCGGGCGCAGATCCGGGAACAATTCGGGCAGGTGACGCGGACCGACGTCTTCCGGTCGCAGCTCGAGGTCACGCGGGCCGAGTCGGCGCTCGCGCAGGCGCGCGAGCAGCTCAAGCTGGCCCAGGACGCGTTCAAGCTCGACCTGGGACTGCCGCCGGAACTCGGGATGGTGCTCGACTCCGAGCCGGTCGAGTACGCGGCGGGTGCCATGACCGTGGAGCAGGCGGTCGCCCTCGCGATGGAACACAACCCGGACTGGCGGTACGCCCCCCACCGCCTCCAGGACGCCCGGCGGGCACTGGCGATCGCCGCGAACGGGACCCTTCCGAAATTCGACCTCACGGCGAGCTACACCTGGGGGACGGCCTCCGAGTCGCACCTGTTCGCGGGGTACGACCTGGAGTCGCGGACGCTGGCCCTCGGGGCGGACCTCTCGTTCCCGGTCGACCGCTTCGCGGCCAGCCGGGACTACCAGAAGGCCGTGATCGCCTACCGGCAGGCGGCACGGGATTACCACCGGGTCCGGGACCGGCTGGTCGCGGAAGTCCAGGGGCGGTTCATCACGCTTCGGCAGGCCGAACTCGGAATGCAGTTCGCCGAGCGGGCGATTGCGGACGCGGAAAAGGCGGCGCGGCTGGCGGACTTCAACTACCAGCGCGGCCTGGCCACGAACCAGGACGTGCTGGACGCCCAGGCCGGGCTGCTCGAGGCGCGGAACGGCTACCAGCAGGCCCTCGTCAGCGCCCGGATCCAGCAGCTCCGGCTGCTCCAGTTCACCGGACAGCTCACGACCGATGCAGAGGGGGGCTGGCTCAAGTGAAAATGTTCATGGCGATCCTCGGCGTGCTGGCTGCGGCGGGGGGCGGGAGCTGGTGGTATGTGAAGACCCGGCCGGAACCGGCTCCGGCAGGGGCACAGGCGACGGCGAAACGCGGGACATTCCCCATTCTGGTCACCGAAACGGGGACGTTCGCGGCCAAGGAGTCCAAGGCGCTCCAGGTCGAACCGGAGGTGTTCCAGGGACAGCTCACGATCGTGAAGGTGACGGAGGCCGGGGCGGTCGTGAAGAAGGACGACGTCCTGATGGAGATGGATACGAGCGAGATCCTGCGCCAGATCGGGCAGGCGGAGACCGAGGAACAGGCGGCGCAGAACGACGTCGTCCAGGCGAAGTCGGACCTCGACATCCAGCTGATCGACAACGCGATCAAGCTGGAACAGGCGAAGTCCGACTACGAGTCCGTCCAGCTCTCCCTCCGGAAGTGGCGCGAACTGGAGGCGCCGAAGGCGATCAAGGAGGCGGAGGCGCGGATCCGGGAGAGCGAGAACGCGCTGGAGGAGGCGACGCGCGGCCTGGAGGTTCTGAAGACGATGCAGGCGGAGGAGCTGGTCGCGGAGGCCGAGGTCAAGAAGGCCGCGCTGGCGGAAGAAAAGGCCCGGACGGAGCTCGAGTTCAATCATCTCTCTCTGAAACTGCTCAAGGAGTACGACCACCCGCTGGAGAAGGGGCGGAAGGAGAACCTCGTCCGCGACGCGAAGTCCTACCTCGACGGGCGCGCGGCGGCCAATGACGCGCTGAAGCTCCAGAAGGAGAGCGGCCTTCTCCGCGCGGAAGGATCCCTGCGGGAAAAGAGGTCGCACCTCGCAAAGCTCCGTGGCGACGTTGAGAAGTTCGTCCTGAAGGCACCGGTGGACGGGATCCTCCTTTACGGCGACCCCCAGCAGCGCTGGAACCAGATCAAGATCGCGGTCGGCGAGAAAGTCTGGGCGCACCATACGCTTCTCACCATCCCCGATCTCTCCGCATTCAAGGTCTCGATGTCGGTTGCGGAGACGGATGTGAACAAGATCCAGACCGGGATGGCGGCCACGATCCGGCCGGAGGCGATCCCGGGACTCGTGATCCCGGCGACGGTCAGGAAGGTCAGCTCCGTCTCGGTGAACAGCCGCCCCTGGGACGAAAGCTCCACCGGAAAGTTCGAGGTCGAGATGGACCTGGGAGGAATCGACCCCCGGGTGAAGCCCGGAATGAAGTGCAAGGTGGAGATCGTCACGGACGAGGTCAAGGACGCGGTTCACGTCCCGGTCGACGCGGTCTTCGAGAAGGACGGGAAGCCCGCCTGCTGGATCGTGAGCGGCCCGAAACCGGAGGCCCGACTGGTGAAGGTCGGGCGGTCGAGCGCCGACTTCGTGGAGATCCTCGAGGGGCTGCGCGAGGGAGAGACGATCGCACTTTACGACCCGGAGAAGGCCAAGTGAGCGCGGACCCGGTGGTGCTGTTCGATCGCGTCGGGCGCGTCTACGAAAAGGGCGGACTCAAGGTGACCGCGCTCCGGGAGGCGTCGTTTGCGGTCCACCCCGGGGAGTACGTGTCGATCATGGGCCCGTCGGGTTCCGGGAAGTCCACGATGCTGCACCTTCTCGGCCTCCTCGACCGTCCGACCTCCGGCTCGTACAGACTGAACGGGACCGAAGTCCGCGAGCTCGACGACGACGCGCGGTCCAGCCTCCGGAACCGGAGCATCGGGTTCATCTTCCAGAGCTTCAACCTGTTCTCCCAGCTGGACGTCGTGGGAAACGTCGAAGTCCCGATGTCGTACGCCGGCGTGCCGCGGCGCGAACGGACCCGGCGGGCGGAGGCGCTGATCGAGCAGGTCGGGCTGGGACACCGGCGCGGACACCGCCCGAACGAGCTGTCGGGCGGGGAAATGCAGCGCGTGGCCATCGCGCGCGCCCTGGCCAATGACCCCGCCCTGATCCTCGCCGACGAGCCGACCGGGAACCTCGACTCCGCGACCGCGGAGGCGATCTCCGCGATGCTCGACGACCTCCACGCGAAGGGGCGGACGATCATCATGGTCACCCACAATCCCGAACTCGGCGCCCGCACGGGCCGCACCGTCCGCGTCCGCGATGGAGCGATCCTCGATGGGGCCGCTTGAAACCGCCCGGCTGGCCCTCCGCTCGCTCGCGCTTCAGAAAGTGCGCGCGCTGCTGACGATGCTCGGCGTCGTCATCGGCGTCGCGGCCGTCATCGCGATGCTGTCGATCAGCGAGGGGGCGAAACTCGAGACGCTGGAACAGATCCGCGTGCTCGGCGTGAACAACCTCCGCGTCCGCAGCGTGAAGCCCGTGATCACCGAGCGGAAGGAGGAGGAGGCCTCGCGTGAGAACTGGATTTTCGAGTACGGGCTGCGCTTCGCCGAACTCGCCCGCTTTCAGACCCTCCTCCCGGACGTCGAGCTGGTCGTCCCGCTCCGGGAACTCCGGAAGGACGTCTGGGCCGGGGACCGGAAGACGGACATCACGGTGGTGGGGACCAGTTCCCATCTCGCGGAGATCCTGAATTACCGGGCGCAGGCCGGGCGGTTCCTGACCCCGTCGGACGAGGAATCGCTGCGCCGGGTGTGCGTTCTCGGCTCCGGTGCCCGGCGGAAGCTGTTCCGGTTCCAGCCCTGGCAGGGGGAAGACGTGAAGGTCGGCGAAGCCTGGTTCCGCGTCGTCGGGGTCATGGAGGACAAGTCAGCCAAGGCTTCGGGAGGAATCAACCTGCCCGACCTGAACAACCAGATCTACGTCCCCTACGCGACGGCGATGGGAGTTTACGGCGCGACTTCCGTCAAGGAGACGACCGGAAACTTCGAAGCGGTGAAGGTGGAGGTGGACGAGGCGATCCTGCGAATCCGCAGCGAGGACCGGATCGTCCCGGTCGGGCGGTCGCTTCGGCACATGCTCACGCGGGCCCACCCCCAGGGGGATTTCGAGGTGATCGTCCCGCTCGAGCTGCTGCACCAGTCCCAGCGGACGCAGCGGACCTTTACGATCGTCATGGCTTCGATCGCGGCGCTGTCGCTCCTGGTCGGCGGGATCGGGATCATGAACATCATGCTCGCGAACGTCGCGGAGCGGAAAAAGGAGATCGGGACGCGGCGCGCGCTGGGGGCGCGCAAACGGGACATCCGCCGGCAGTTCCTGATGGAGAGCGTGCTCCTCTCCCTGATCGGCGGCCTCCTCGGCATCGCGCTCGGCGCCGGAGGTGCCCGACTGATCCAGCTCGCCGCCGGGTGGCAGACGCTGGTCTCCCCGTTCGCGGTCGTCCTCGCCTTCGCCGTCGCCACCGCCGCCGGCGCGGTCTTCGGCACCTGGCCGGCGATCAAGGCCGCGTCCGTCGACCCGATCGTCGCGCTGCGCGAGGAGTAGGGGCGCACCCGAGGCGGGCTACCGCGGCTTCGGTCCGGGCCCCGGGGGCTTGTTCGGCGGAGGCTTGTTCGGCGGGGGCTTGTGGGGAGGAGGTTTGTCCGGCTGCGGATTCTCGCCGACCCCCGGCGGCCGGTCCGGCGGCTTCTCCGGCTGCGTCTCGGGCTCCGCAATCCCCCTCCACCGCACGCTCGTCACCCGCGCCGTCGTCCCCTCCACCCGGATCTTGGCCGTCCCGGAGGCCGACGGGCTCCACGGAATCGCCGCCAGCGTGCGCCCGTCGACGACCGCCTCCGCCCGATCCCCCGCCACCCGCATCTGCAGCCGGTGCGCCCCCGCCGGGACCTCGTCCTTCGCGAACCACGATCCCCGCAGCCCCGTGGACAGCTGCCCCGGCCCGTCAAGTGAGAAATCAATCTCAATCTCGACGCTCTTCCAGGACTTCGACGTCAGCAGGTCCCCGCCCTCCACCACGATCGCCCCCTCCCCGGCGGACACCGACACCCGGTCCCGTTTCACGAAGTTCGCCAGCGACCGCTGGTCGAACAGCTCCGTCCACCCCTCCGGCGTCGGCGGCCGGACGGCGCGCCCCGCCCCGGGCCGCGGATCCCCCCAGGGGAACGCCGGCACGTCCGCGTCCGGCGACGCGGAAAGCGCCTGCAGGCTCGCGCCCCGGAAGGAGACCTCGGCATCCTCCACCGCGAGCACGAACGCCCCCTCCCCCGCGACGTCCGGGAACTGCCCCGACCGGACCAGAAGCACGGCATCGATCCGCAGGAACGCGCATCCCTCGAAAACCACCACGTCCGCACCCCGCCACTCGCCGGGCCGGTCCGCCGGGAGAACCCAGTCCACCGCCGCGGCGCTTCCGTCCCTCCCCCGCAGCCGGATCGCCTTTCCCGAGTGGACGCAGTACTCGAACCGGAAGCGGGCGTTCCGCGGCGCCGCGATCCGCGCCTCGGTCGCCGCGCCCGCCTCCGGCAAGCGCATTTTCATCTCATGCCACCCGGCGGAAGAGGCCATGAAAAACGCCCTTGCCAACCACCTGCGCCCGCTCAAACGCACGGGCATCGCCACTTGTTGGCACGAGGGCAAGGCCGCTCCGGGCGAGGATTTGTCGGTGGCCGTGCAGCGCGAGCGG
>JABWAY010000170.1 GCA_013360825.1 Candidatus Brocadiia bacterium
GGTCCTGCAGCGGGAGCAGGCGCGCCGCCGCGACCAGCTCGGTCGCAACCCGGACCGCCAGCGGGGAATCCTCGCTGATCGCCGAAACGTGCACTTCCGCCATCGCCGCGGGACCGCACCGCGCAAACGCGATCACCTCGGTCCGCCCCGGCACCACCACGACCATGCGCGCCGCCTCCCGGCCGTCCGCCAGCGCGAACGACTCCGGCGGCAGCGGACTCGCCTTCTTCCGGTCCACCCGCCGGTAGTACCAGAGCGCGAGGCTCGCCGGCGTGTCGTCCCCGAACCGGTCCTCGCCGAACGACGTGTTCGCCCCCATCCGCGCCCGCGTGTCCGGCGCCCCCGGCGGGACGTCCGTCATCTTTTCGTTCAGCAGAGCTCCCAGCGAGTCGTCGGTAACCTGGAGGTCCCAGCCCGCCGGGACCGCGCCCCACCGGAAGTTCCCCTCGCCGAACGCCTTCCCCTCGACCTTCGGCGTCGGCGTGTCCTCGACGACCAGCGTCGAGATGATCGTCTCGAGAATCGCAAGAGCACGCCCCTCCGGCGCGATCGCCGCATTCACCGCCAGCGCCGCATATCCGTCCTTCGTCCTGAATCCGCCGACCGCCGTCTCATAACGCGGCTGGTCGGGTTTCTCCGGGCCGAACGACGCAGACTCGATTTCCTGCCCGGATTTCGTCCGGAACTTCTTCCTGGCCCCCTCCTTGCGCCCCCGGGTCGAGGCCGCCATCGCGTTCCGGATCATCTCGGCCGCGCCGGAGACGTCGGGAAGGAGGATCAGCGTGACCGCCTCCATCGCCGCCTGCTTGTCCGCATTGTTCGCGCTCGCCCCCACCCAGTACCCCGCAACCGCCGGCGGAATCTGCGAGCCCGTGAATTCCTCAAATCCGCCGGGAAGCCCGAACGCCACTCCCCAGGCCCGCTTCGACGCCGCCCCGGCCTGCACGACCCGCGGAATCGACTCGAAGGCGGCCAGCGCCCTGTCCAGCCGCGCCCGCACCATCGCCTCCGTTCCCACCGGTCCGCGCGACGCCACGTACACGCCTGCGCCCGGCGAGGTTTCCACGTACGCCGCCGCCTCGACCAGGTCCCCGAGCTCGCTCCCGAACTTCGCATCCAGGCGGAACGCCGGCCGCGCGCCGACCATCGCCGGCCCCGAACTCAGCACCGAATACCCCTTCGCCTCCCGCGTGGTCGCCATCAGCTCGCCCGAAACCCGGGCCCCGAAATCGGAGGCGACGCATCCGGGCGCCATGACCTGCACGAGCAGTCCTTCCTGGGGAAGCGTGACTCCCTGCGGGCCCCAGGCCCCGGCGAACCGCCGGTTTTCCTGGGAGCGCGGGGGGAAGAGCATGCGCTCCCAGTCCCGGGGCACGGCCAGCCGGAATCCGCCGGCGGCGTCCTCGACGACGGTCATCGGCCCCGGGTCCGCGGGCCCCTCCGCGGGCTTGCCGCCGTCGCCGCATCCGAGGCAGATCCCCGCCGCCAGCACGACCGCCGTCCGCAGGACGCGACTCATCGACCGTTCTCCCAAAAAAAAAGACGACCGGGGAGGCCCCGGTCGCCACCGATGGACGAATGGCTCAACCCCGGTTCGCCTTGGCTGCCGCGGCGGCCTGGGTCTGCGTGTACTCCATGACCTTCTGCTGCAGGTCGTTCGGCTGCTGAGCCGCCTGCATCATTTCCTGGAACCCGATCTTCTTCTTGATGAAGAGATCGAAGAGGAAGTCGTCGAGCAGCACCATGCCCTGTTTGGCGCCTGTCTGGATCGCGCTGACGATCTTGTGCGTCTGGTTTTCACGGATCAGGTGTTCGATGGCGGAGGTCATGATCAGGATCTCGAACGCCGCGATGATCCCTTCCTTGTCGGCGCGGGGGAGAAGCATCTGGGAGATGACCGCAACGATCGAAGTCGAGAGCTGCGCGCGGATCTGCTCCTGCTGTTCCTGCGGGAAGGCGTCGATGATGCGGTTGATCGTGCGGCCGGCGCCCGTCGTGTGCAGGGTGCCGAACACCAGGTGGCCGGTTTCGGCCGCCGTGATCGCGGTCTGGATCGTCTCGAGGTCCCGCATTTCTCCGACCAGCACCACGTCCGGGTCCATACGCAGGGCGCGGCGGATCGCCTCGGAGAACGACCCGACGTCCACCCCCAGCTCGCGCTGGGTCACGATCGACTTCTTGTGGTTGTGGAAATACTCGATCGGGTCCTCGATCGTGATGATGTGACAGTCTTCTTCCGTGTTGATGAAGTCGATCATCGTGGCCAGCGTCGTCGTCTTCCCGGACCCCGTCGGCCCGGTCACCAGAATCAGCCCGCGGGGACGGAACAGGAGGTTCTTCACCGAGGGCGGCAGCCCGATGTCGTCGAAGCTCAGCAGCTTCGTCGGAATCAGCCGCAGCGCCAGCCCCGCCATCCCTTTCTGCATGTACACCGCGACCCGGAACCGGGCCTTCTGCTCGTACGCAAACCCGAAGTCGCAACCCCCGCGCTCCTTCAACTCCTGCTGGTGACGCTCGGAGGTGATCGAACGCATGAACGCCACCGTGTCGTCGTTCGTCAGCGAAGGCAGCTTCAGCGGACGCAGATGCCCGTGCAGCCGGATCGTCGGCGGAACGCCTACCGTCAGGTGGAGGTCGCTCGCACGCTTCTCCACCACCAGGTCCAGCAGTCTGTTCAGTTCGACGACCATGGCGTCTCCCGTTGAAGAGGTCCCCGGATGCCTAGTACGTGATGTCCTCGCGGCGGGCCAGGTTCAGCACTTCGTTGATCGTGGAAATCCCGTCCAGAATCTTCCGGACGCCGTCCTCGAGCAGCGTGGTCATCCCGCCGATGCGCGCCTGCTCGCGCAGCTTGATCGTCGGCTCGCGACGGAACGTCATGTCGCGCAGGATCGGCGACATCTCCATCAGCTCGAAGATCGCCTGGCGGCCCCGGTACCCCAGTTTGCACTGGTCGCAGCCGACTCCGCGGAAGAGCGTCCGGCCCTCGATGTCCGACTGTTTCAGTCCGACCGACTTCAATTCCTCGGGGGTCGGCTCATACGGTTCCTTGCAGTGATTGCAGAGGCGGCGGATGAGCCGCTGGCCCATGATCGCCTGCACGGAGGAGGCGACGAGGAAGGGCTTCACGCCCATGTCGAGGAGGCGGGTGAGGGCGCCCGGCGCATCGTTCGTATGGAGCGTCGAGAACACCAGGTGCCCGGTGAGCGCCGCCTGCACCGCGATTTCCGCCGTCTCCTTGTCGCGGATTTCGCCGACCAGGATGATGTTGGGCGCCTGCCGCAGCATCGAGCGGATGATCCTCGCGAACGTGAACCCGATCCCGTGCCGGACCTGCGCCTGGTTGATGCCGTTCAGCACGTATTCGACGGGGTTCTCCGCCGTGATGATCTTGACGTCCGGCTTGTTCAGGTCCTTCAGCGCGGCGTAGAGCGTCGTCGTCTTCCCGGACCCGGTGGGCCCGGTGACCAGGAACACCCCGTTCGGTTTCTTGATGATCTCGAGGAATCGCTTGTGGTCCGAGGCATGGAACCCCATCTCTTCCATGCCCAGCAGCCCCGTCTTCTTGTCCAGGATCCGCATGACGACCGATTCGCCGTGGGTCGCGGGAAGCGCCGAGACCCGGATGTCGAGGTGCGACTCGCCGATCTTGATCTTGATGCGGCCGTCCTGCGGACGCCGCTTCTCGGCGATGTCCATGTCGGCCAGAATCTTGAGACGGGAGAGGACGGACCCCTGCAGCCGCTTCGGCGGCGAGTCCACCTCCTGGCAGACGCCGTCGACCCGGTACCGGATCCGGAGCTTCTTTTCCATCGGCTCGATGTGGATGTCCGACGCCCGCATCTTGACGGCCTCGGCGATGATCAGGGTCACGAGCCGGATGACCGGCGCGTCGTCACCCTCCTGCGCCTCGAGCTCCTCCGTGCCGCGCACGGCGATTTCGGACGCGGTCAGCTCCTCCAGGGCGGCGTCGAACTGGCCTTTCATCGCCGCCCCGCCGCCGTAGATCCGGTTGACGGCCTCGACGACGTCCTCGCGGGTGGCGAGGACGCACTCGACGTCGGTGTTCAGGATGAACCGGAGGTTGTCGAGCGTGAAGAAGTCGAGCGGGTCGCTCATCGCGACGGTCACGGCGCGGCCGCTCTTCCGGACCGGGCAGATCTTGTAGTCGTCGCAGACCTGCCGCGGAACCATGGTCGTGAGTTCCGGCTCGACCTCCAGGGAGTCGAGCTTCATGAACTGGAGGTTGAACTGCTTCGCCAGCGCCTCGGTGATCTTCCGGGAGTCGCAGATCCCCTGCTCAATCAGGATCTCGCCCAGCTTCTTCCCCGGGTTTTCGTGCTGGTACTTGAGGGCATCCTTGACCTGCTTGGCATTGGCAAACTTCAGCTCTTCAAGGATCTTGCCCAGCGGCTTGCGCTCGTTGATACCCATGGTGCCGTGCGTGTCTCCCTTGGGATCCGGATTCCGGCCGGGTTGAGGGGCAGTCGGGCATTGTAGGCCCGGGATTGGGGCAAGTCAAACAGCGGGCGGGGGAATCCTTCCGGGGGCCGGCTTCGTCCGCCGGGGAGGGATGCGGGGGGGGAGCGGGGCCCCCGCCGGGGGGCGCGGCGGAGGCCGCTCACCGCAGTTTGACGCCCCCGGGCCCACCTGATACCTTCTGCCCCCACGCCCCGCGTCCGCCGCCAGCTCCACGGAGATTCCGCGCTGAAGATTCCCGTCTGCTTCCTGCTCTGTGCCGTCGCGGCCGGTTGCGCCTCCGCTCCGCCCCCGCCCGCCGCCCCGGGGGAGCCCGGTCGCTTCGCCACCGTCAAGGACAGCTACCAGACCTTCCAGAAGGCCATCGCGCGGGATGACTACGACCTCGCGTATGAGGCCCTCTCCGCGACGACCCGGGCACGCTATCCCCAGCGCCTCTTCTGGATCGCGTTCAACATGACCTCCGTCGGCCAGAAGTACAGGGTCCTGATCGGCACCAGCACGCTCGTCACCCACATTGAAAAATCCGACGGCGCGTCCGCCGTCGCCGTGCTCCGCTCGCAGGATCCGGAAACCGGCGGATGGATGATGCAGAGCTTCCGGCTCGTCCGCGAGCAGGAGAACTGGCGCGTGGAGTTCACGCTCCAGGAGTTCTTCGGGATCCCCGAAGAGCAGTTTTTCGATTTCGACCTGGTCGCCGAAAAGCGCGACTTCAGACACCGGAGGTGAACATGGCTGCGAAAACCGGCAGGAAGAAGTGGGTCTACTGGTTCGGCGACGGGAAGGCGGACGGCAACTCGACGATGCGCGACCTGCTCGGCGGCAAGGGCGCCGGGGTCGCCGAGATGACAAGCGCGGGCATCCCCGTCCCCCCCGGGTTCACCATCACCACGGAAGTCTGCGCGCGTTTCTACGAAAACGGCCGCCGGTTCCCGCAGGACGCGGAACCCCAGATGTGGGACACGCTCGCGCGGATCGAAAAGAGCACCGGGATGAGCTTCGGCGATCCGTCGAACCCCCTTCTGGTGAGCGTCCGCAGCGGCTCCAAGTTCTCGATGCCGGGGATGATGGACACGATCCTGAATCTCGGCCTGAACGACCGGACCGTCGAAGGGCACGCCCGCCGCGCGAACAACCCGCGGTTCGCCTGGGACTGCTACCGGCGCTTCATCTCCATGTACTCGAGCGTGGTGCTGGAGGTGGAGAAGGAGGCGTTCGAGAAGGCGATCCGTGCGAGGAAGGCGGCGCGCGGTGTGACGCTGGACACGGAACTGACGCTGGAGGACCTGCAGGGGCTGGTGGGGGACTTCAAGTCGGTGGTCCGGGAGCACGCGGGGAAGGACTTCCCGCAGGACGTGAAGGCGCAGCTGCGGGGGGCGCGGGACGCGGTGTTCCGTTCCTGGAACAACGAGCGGGCGATCGCGTACCGGCGGATGTACCGGATCAGCGACGCGCTGGGGACTGCGGTGACGGTGCAGTCGATGGTCTTCGGGAACACGGGGCCGCGGAGCGCGACGGGTGTCGGGTTCACGCGCGACCCGGGGACGGGGGAGAAGAAGTTCTACGGCGAGTTCTTGACGAACGCGCAGGGGGAGGACGTCGTGGCCGGAATCCGGACTCCGCGGCCGATCTCCGAGCTGGAAACCGAACTGCCGGCGGCGTTCAGGCAGCTGCGCGAGATCACGGCGCGTCTCGAGAAGCATTACCGGGACGTCCAGGACTTCGAGTTCACGATCCAGGACGAGAAGCTGTACATGCTGCAGACGCGGAGCGGGAAGCGGACGGGGCATGCGGCGGTGAAGATCGCGGTGGACATGGTGGCGGAGAAGCTGATCACCCCGCGCGAGGCGGTCGGGCGGGTCGAGCCGGCGATGTTCGAGCAGCTGCTGCACCCGGTGTTCGACCCGGCGCGGCGGAAGGAGTTCGCGGTGGTGGCGAAGGGCCTGAACGCGAGCCCGGGCGCGGCGGCGGGGAAGGCGGTCTTCGACGCACCGACGGCGGAGGCGTGGAAGGCGCGCGGCGAGCGGGTGCTGCTGATCCGGGCGGAGACCTGCCCGGACGACATCAAGGGGATGGCGGCCGCGGCGGGGGTGCTGACGTCCACCGGAGGGCGGACCAGTCATGCCGCGGTCGTCGGGCGGCAGATGGGCAAGCCGAGCGTCGTGGGGTGCGCGGCGATACATGTAAACGAGGAGTTGAAGCAGGCGACGGTGGAGGGGCGGACGATTCGTGAAGGCGACCCCGTGTCGCTCGACGGCACGACCGGAGAGGTGATGCTCGGGGACGTCCCGACCCGGGATTCGGACATCCTCGAGGTGATGCGCGGCCGGCTGGACCCTGCGGAAAGCCCGACGTACCGGGCCTTCGCGCAGCTGATGAAGTGGGCGGACGGAATCCGGCGCCTGAAGGTCCGGGCGAATGCGGACATCCCGCGCGACGCGGAGGCCGCGATCGCCCTCGGCGCGGAGGGGATCGGTCTCTGCCGGACGGAGCACATGTTCTTCGCTCCCGAGAGGCTGCCGATCGTGCAGGAGATGATCATGGCGACGTCCGAGGAAGGCCGGCGGGCGGCCCTCGACCGGCTGCTCGGATTCCAGCGCGACGACTTCTACGGCCTGTTCAAGACGATGGCGGGAAGACCCGTCACCATCCGGACCCTCGACCCCCCGCTCCATGAGTTCCTGCCGAAGCGTGAGGACCTCATGGTGGAAATGGCGGAGGCGAAGGCGAAGGGCCTGGAAGGGCCCGCGGTCGAGCAGAGGCGCGCGCTCCTCCACCGCGTGGAGCAGCTGCACGAATTCAATCCCATGCTCGGCCTGCGCGGCTGCCGGCTCGGGATCCTGTATCCGGAAATCACGGAGATGCAGGCCCGCGCGATCTTCGAGGCGGCCGTGCGCTGCGCGAAGGAGAAGAAGGCGGTGCTGCCCGAGGTGATGATCCCGCTGGTCGGCCACGTCAACGAGCTCAGGCACCAGGCCGCCGTCGTGCGCCGGGTGGCCGACGAGGTCATGAAGAAGGCGGGAGTCAGGGTGAAGTACCTGGTGGGAACGATGATCGAGGTGCCGCGGGCCGCGCTCGTGGCCGGCGAGATCGCGCAGGAGGCGGAGTTCTTCTCGTTCGGCACCAATGACCTGACCCAGATGACCTTCGGTTTCTCGCGCGACGACGCCGGGAAATTCCTGCCCCTCTACATCTCCGACCAGACAAAGGTCCTCCCCGAAGATCCCTTCGTGACCGTCGACAAGGCCGGCGTCGGGCGGCTGATGACGATGGCGACGACCGAGGGGCGCGGGACCCGGGCCGATCTGAAGTGCGGGATCTGCGGGGAGCACGGCGGAGAACCCGAGACGGTCGTCTTCTGCCACGACATCGGCCTGAATTACGTGTCGTGCAGCCCGTACCGGGTCCCGGTGGCCAGGCTCGCGGCCGCGCACGCCGTCCTCCGCGAGGAGGCCAGAGGAGGGAGCCGGACGCCGGCCAAGAAATCAAAGGCCCGCAGGAAGAAGGGGAGGTAGACTGACGCCCGTATGGCCGCCGACAAAGACCAGACCATCGGCCGTCTCGCCGTCTCCCGCGGGATCATTTCGCAGAGCCAGCTGAGACAGTGCCTCGAGGAGCAGCAGAAATCTGCTCGCCCGCTCCCCCTTGCCGTGATTCTCCTGAAGAAGGGGTTCCTCGACGACAGCGACCTCGAAACGCTGATGGAGGCATCCGAGAGGCTGGGTGGCGTCAAGACGACATCGCAGGAGAACACGACGGCGCACGATCACGCGCAATCGTCGTCCAGCGCCTATTCGGATGCGCTGGGCCAGCTCATGGATGTCACCGAGGGAGGGGGAACTCCCGCAAAACGCTCCAGGACCGTCGAGGGGGCGGACGGGATGAACGTCGCGGCGATGGCGGATGCGATGGAGCAGGGCGTCAAGCCGAAGACGCGCGCCCAGGAGGCGACGGAGAGTCTTCTCGGAGATGCCCTCAAGGCGATGGACGGCATGTCCGCCGAGGCCCCCGTTCAGCACGGCGGACGCCGGCAGGCGCCGCCGCAGGACGATCTGATCCCGCCGCAGAAGCGGAAGACCGAACCGCCGGCGACGCGGAAGAAGGACGACGACGGCCCGGCGAAGTACGACAAGGTGTCGGAGACGACGGGACTCGTCGACCTGTCCGCGCTCCCGGACCTGGGGGGTGACGACGAGCCGGCGCCGCCGCCGAAGAAGGCAGCGGGGAAGTCCGCGCCGCCGCCGGAAGACGAGATGCTGATTCCGCCGAAGCGCAAGACGGAGGCGAGAAGGACGACGACGGCCCCGCCGCATTCGACAAGGTGTCGGTGACTTCGGGGTTGATCGACACCTCGGCGCTTCCGGATCTGGGCGGCGACGACGAGCCGGCGCCGCCGCCGAAGAAGGCTGCGGCGAAGTCTGCGCCGCCGCCTGAGGACGAGATGCTGATTCCGCCGAAGCGGAAGTCGGAGCCGCCGGCGACGAAGAAGAAGGACGACGACGGCCCCGCCGCATTCGACAAGGTGTCGGTGACCTCAGGGTTGATCGACACCTCGGCGCTTCCGGACCTGGGCGACGATGAGGAGGAGGCGGGATCACCGGAGGCCGCCGAGGTGCCGCCGGAGCCGGAGCCAGAGCCGGAGGCCGCGTCGTTCGAGGAAGTGGAACCTGAGGCGGAGATGTCGCCGCTGGAGGAAGTGGAACCGGAGCTTGAGGCGCCTCCGATCGAGGCGAGCGTTCCGGTGGTCGAGGCGGCGCCGGTCCCGGACGTTGTGGCCACGCCTGTCCCGGACGTTTCGCCGCCTGTCCAGGACGTTGTGGCGGCGCCGATCCCGGATGTCGCGGCCGCGCCGGCGTCCGAGATCATCACTTCGGGTGCGGTGTCGGAGGCGCCGTCGGCATCGGCGGTTTCCACGGGTGCGGGATCGGTCGAAGAGGCTCCGCGCCGGGACTTTGACTTCCAGATGATCGCTCCGCCCAGCGACCAGTTTTCGTCGGTGTCCGCGGCGGAGCTGGCCGAGTCGGACGTTTCGGAGCTGGAGGGAGCGGCATCCGGGGCGGCGGTTGTGGATGCCGTGCCGGCGGGGAGCGGCTCCGTGGAAACCGAGCCTGCGGCGACGGAGCGCGCCGAGGCGGCGGCGACCGAACCCGGCACGCCGGAGCCTGTCGCCGTCGAGCCTGTGGTGACGGAGCCTGCGGTGACGGAGGCGGCGGCGGCCGAGGCGGTCACGCCGGAGCCTGTGCCGACGGAGGCAGCGGTGACGGAGGCGGCGGCGACCGAACCGGTCACGCCGGAGCCGGTCGCCATCGAGTCTGCGGTGACGGAAGCTGCGGTGACGGAAGCAGTGGCGGCCGAGGCAGTCGCTCCTGAGCCTGTGGCCGTCGAGCCTGTGGCGACGGAGGCAGCGGTGACGGAGGCGGTGGCGACCGAACCGGTCACGCCGGAGCCTGCGGCCGTCGAGCCCGTGGCGCCGGAGCCCGCGGTGACGGAGGCCGTGGCGGCCGAGGCGGTCGCTCCTGAGCCTGTGGCCGTCGAGCCTGCGGCGCCCGAGTCCGTGGCAACCGAGCCTGTCGCGACC
>JABWAY010000171.1 GCA_013360825.1 Candidatus Brocadiia bacterium
GGATCTCCCCCTGCGCCCGCGACCCGGCGACCCAGATCCCCGCCGCCAGCGCCACCAGCGCGGCAGCCCCGGCCAGCGCCCCGAACGACGCCGTCCACGCCGACAGCCCCGCAGGCTCGGGCCGGCGTCGCTCCGGCGGCAGCAGGTTGATGCGGATCATCTCAGGCCTTCCACACCCGGCTCGCCAGCCCCATCGCGATCACCGACTGCCCGGCGAAGTCCCGGAGCTCGCCGAGCCCGACCCGCTCCTTCCGGATCTCCAGCCCCTCCGCGGGATCCCAGCGCCGCGGCGTCTTCGCGAACACCCGCTGGATCACCTCGTCCAGCCCCGGCGTCAGCGCCCCCCCGCCCGACAGCCAGATCCCCTCCACCTCGCGCTCGTGCTGCGACTCGAAGTAGTCGAACGACAGCCTCACCTCCTGGCACAGGTCCTCCATCGGCTGCGCCAGCGCCTCCTTCACCGCGTCCCCGCGCTCCGCCGGCACCCGCTTCAGCCTCTCCGCCTCCTCCAGCGGCACCTCCAGCCGGCGAGAGATCGCTTCCGTGAATTCGTTCCCCGCAATGTAGATCTCACGCGAGAACGAGTAGCTCGAAAATGGCTTGAGAATGGCGAGGGTGGTCTTGGAAGCGCCGATGTCGAGGAGCGCGGCGGCCTTGTCCCCGGCGGCGCCCGGGTTGGTGAGCGCGCGGAGTTCGAAGGCGTTCCCGAGCGCGAACGCGTCCACGTCCACGACCTGCGGGATCAGCCCGAGCCGCTCGAGAAGCCCCAGATGCGACTCGACCACCTCCTTGCGCGCCGCGACCAGCAGCAGCCTCATCTCCGCCCCCGCCGCCCCCACCGCCACCGGTGCCCCCGGCTCTTCCAGCCGCTGGTAGTCGACGTACGCCTCCCCCGGGTCGAAGGGGAGGTACTTCGCGGCCTCAAAGCGGATCCGCGCCGGAAGTTCCTCGTCGGAAACCCGCGGGTGCAGCACGTACCGGACGATCACCGACCGCCCGGACACCGACGTCGCCACGCTCCGCGCCCGGAACCGCGCGCGCGCCAGAAGGTCGCGCAGGACGTCGGGAAGCACGCTCGGGCTCGGCAGGTCGGCGTACGCATACCCCGTCAGCGCCGCGCCCGTCCGCGTCTCGGTCAGCTCCACCGCCTTGATCGTGGTCGACCCGATGTCCAGCCCCAGCAGGCTGCGCGCGCCCATTCAGCGCTTCTCGTACAGTGCGTTCGCCCGGTTGTAGGACTCGATGTCCCCGATGTCGAACCACGCGCCGTCGATGACGTACCCGAAGGTCGGCACCTGCCTGACCAGCCACTGGATGTACCACCCCGGCTGGTCCTTGTTGTTCCCGGCGGCCAGGTACGTCCCGATCAGGGGCAGCGTCGCGCGGGGAAAGTAGTAGAGGCAGATCGAGATCAGGCTCGTCTTCGGCTTCGCCGGCTTCTCCTCGAAGTCCGTGATCCGCAGTCCGCCGTCCAGCGTGACCACGCTGTACTGCGAGATCAGCGCTCCCGCTCCCGCCATGTCCTTCAGGCAGACCGCCGGCCCGCCTTTCGACCGCGCGAACTCCACGAGGTGCTTCGCATCGAACTCGAACAGGTTGTCCCCGGCGACCACCAGCAGGTCGTCGTCGATCTTCCCCTCCCGCAGCACGAACTGCATGTCCCCGACCGCCCCCAGCCGGTCTTCGTTCGAGGTCGTGCCGTCGTTGAAGATCCGGACCGGGATGGGACCTCTGTATCCCCGCGCCCAGCTCTCGAACTGCCCCGCAAACCGGGCGTTCGTCACCAGCGCCACCTCGTCCAGCCCCGGCGCCGTCGCCAGCCGGTCCAGGATCCACTCCACCATCGGCTTCCGGCCGATCCGGAGAAGCGGCTTGGGGAGGTCCCGTGTCAGCGGATACAGGCGTGTTCCGTAGCCGGCGCCGAGAAGCAGTGCCTTCACAGTGGACTCCCGGGAAAGAGAGGAAGGGCCGCCCGATTCTATCCGCAAGCCGTTTCCGCCGTGCCGTCGTGCCAAAAAAAGAAGCCGGCGCTCGTCGCGCCGGCTTCCTGAGTGTCCGCTCGTCCTAGAACTTGATGCCGACCGTCAGCATCCCGCCGTACCGGGCCGCCTCGGAATTGAACTTGTGGTTCAGGCCGCCCTCGATCACCAGCGGTCCGACCCGGGCGCGCAGGCCCACCGTCGCGGACCCGATGAACTTCGCGTTGTACGTGTCTTCCAGCTCCCGGCGCCAGGCGTTCGTGTGGCCCTCGACCTGGATCACCGCCATCAGGAACTCGAAGATCTGGATCGTCCCGGCGAAACCGGCCGTGAAGAACGGCCGCAGGCGCGCCCGGTCCGGGCTCGGGTCCGTCGGGCTGCTCGGGACGGCGTGGAACAGGATGTGCGTGCTGCGCGTGTAGACGCCGCCCACGTTCACATGCCAGCTCGTGATTCCCCACTTGATCGAAACCGCGAGGTTCGCGGCCGCCTCGCGCCCCGTCGTGTCGAGCAGGTCGCTCTTCTCGGCCAGCGGCTCCTTGTACTTCAGGCTCAGTGCGAACCCGCTGATCTGGTCCTCGTGGTGCCAGCCCCACTTGATGTTCCCCTCGATCGCCTTCGAGCCCAGCTCCCGCCCGTAACGGCGGACGATCTGCGCCCGGCCCTCGTACCAGAACACGTCCTCGCGGCCGCTCTCCGACATTTCGCCGAAGATGTACTTCAGCCCGAGCTCGAACCCGGCCGGAAGGCCGAACTGCAGCCGCACCACGCCCAGGTTGAGACGCGTCTCGTAGTTCACGTCCTCGATGTCGCCGTTGTGCGAATCGGCGACGAAATGCGGGCGCCAGTACTGCCCGCTCAGGCTGAAGAAGAAGTCCCACTTGCCCAGCGTCCGGGCCGCTTCCATCGGGTTCGTCATGTTCAGGTGATGGAACGGCGCGCCGTTCTCGTGATAAATCGGCGCGCTCCACATCGGGTCGCCGTCCTCGATGTATTCGAACCACATCCAGGCCTTTTCCTCCAGGCGCTCCTTGTTCGTGGATTCGCCCTTGCGTGCCTTGTACTGCTCGTCGGTCGCCTTGTCGAACTCGTCGGAGTAGTCGTCCTCGTACGCATCGCGGTCCCCGAGCCGGTACGTCTCGGGATCCAGCGCCCCCCCGCCCCCGGCGTACGCAGGCGCCGACAGGACGGCCGCCGCCACGGCGGCGATCACGGTTCTCAGCACGCTTCCCTCCTTAGCCGATTCGTCCGACCGCTCGGGCGCGCGAGGAACCGATTCCCCCGGACACCCCCTTCTCCGACCCCCACGACATCCTCACGGACCTGCCTGCCCCCTCGTCCGCCGGACACTCCGGGCGGCCTTCGAACAGCGGAAGGACCGCCGCAGCAAAGCGCAGAGTTTTAATGGGAGGGGGGGGGTTAGTCAAACAAAATGATCGGGCATTCAGCGGCGGTCCAGGGCGGTTTTCAGCTCCGCGGCCTCACGGTTTCCCGGGTCGAGCCGGAGGACTTCGGCCAGGTCGGCTCGGGCCAGGTCGAGCTGCTTCTTCAGCACCCGGACCTTTCCCCGCCCGAGCCACCCCGCCGGATCCTTCGGCTTGAGCGAAATCGCCCTGTCGAACGCCCCGAGCCCCTCGTCAAGCCTGCCCGTCCCGGCGAGGGCGTTTCCGAGCGCGATCTGGATCCCGAAATGCGCGGGCCACTGTGCCTCCGCCCGGCGGAACGTCTGGATCGCCTCGGCGTGGCGCCCGAGTTCCACCAGCGCCGTCCCGAGGTTGATCTGAGCGGATGTGAATTCCGGGTCCGCGTCGGCAGCCTCCTGGAACCGGGCCACGGCCTCCGCCTGGCGTTTGAGCCCCACCAGCGCGAGGCCATCCATCATGCGGGCCACGGTGCTCTCGGGACGGAGACGGACGGCCTCCTCAAACAGCGCGTGCGCCTTCTGAAAGTCAAGCCGGTCGATCGCGGCGCGGCCGAGGAGTATGGAGTCGATGGGGAAGGGTGGCTCGTCGCTGAGGGAGTCGAGGAGTGGGGCGAGGTGCGCCTCGGAGGGGATGCGGCCGAAGGCGCGCGCCAGGCGGCCGTCCGGTGCGAAGACGAGGGTGGAGGGGGATGCCGGCGCGTTGCCATTGTCGAAGATCCGTGCGATCTGAGCGGTGGTGGCAGGGACGCCGGCGACCTGTGAGGAGCGCGGAGGAGTCGGGGCGAGGCAGGCGACCTCGACCCCCGGGTGGCGCTTCGCGAGGGCCTCCAGCTCCGACACGGTCATCGCCGAAGCGGGATCGACGACCAGGACCAGGGGCCGGCCTGCGGGAGAAAGCCCCGCGATCGCGTCGCGGTTCAACCCCTCCGCCGTCGCCGGGCGCCCGGTCCAGCGGGGAAGCGGTGCGGCCTCGAAGGTCGCCGTGCCTTCCGTGAGTACGACGCGCCGGTCGACCGGGAGGTTTTTCCAGGTCTCGCTTGCACCGGACGGCCAGCGGACTTCGACGGATTCGATGCTCGCGCAGGCACCCAGGCCGAAGTGGATGTCGGCGGGGACATGGGTCAGGTACCCGTCCACGACACGGACGGAGTCCTGGCGCGTGACGCCGCCGGCCGTCAGCCGGACGATGGCGCCGAGCGCGGGGAACGGGGGCGACGCCGGTTTGAGGGCGATGCGGGAGAAATGGGCGGGTGCGGCGCGATTCTCGACGATCCGGAGACCGGCCAGCGTCAGGAAGACGAGATCCAGGTCGCCGTCGCCGTCGATGTCCACAGGCGCGATGGCGCGTCCGTCATGATCGAAGTCGAGCCCATAGACGTACTCCGCATTGTAGAACCGGGGCTCCGGGCCGTCGGGGTTCAGGAACAGCCGGTCGCGCTCGTATCCGCTCCAGGATCCGGCGAAACGCCGGTCGATCTCGGTGTTGATCTTCGGCGTGGGCGCAGCGCGATCCAGGGCCACGGCATCGGCGACGACCTGTCGCCAGAAAAACGTTCACCAGTCGGGGGCATTCGCGTCCTCGTGGCTCGTGAACCCGTTGGTGACGAACAGGTCCTTGTCACCGTCATTTTCCAGGTCGACGAAGATGCATCCCCAGGCCCAGTCGGCGTCGGCGCAGCCACGGGCGAGAGCCGTCTCGCGCCACGGCCCGCCGGCAGACTCCCACTGGTAGTTCCCGCGCGCAATCGCATGCACCAGCGCCCGGGTCCCGGGGGCCAGTGCCTCCGCGATCGGCACGATCCGGTTCCCCGCATGCGAATACATCGTCGAAATGTGGACAGACCACTCCCCGGTGTTGTCCCAGTCGCCGATCGTGCACCCCATCGAATAGGCGTTCGGCCGCACCATCGGATGACCAGAGGCCTCCTCAAACGCCCCGTTCCCGCGGTTCAGAAAGAGCTGGTTCTTCCCCCAGTCGTTGATTTCCAGCAGATCCTGGTCGCCGTCGAAATCGAAGTCGAACCAGGTCCCCACATACGTATAGCGCGTCCCACGGATCCCGCGCTGGTCCGACTCCTCCGTGAACCGGAGCGACCCGTGATTCACAAACAGCAGATTGTCCGCCCCGTCCGTCGCATCCACCGAGTTGAACCCGCCCTTCCCGGACTCGGAATCCGTCAGGACCCCGACCCAGAGATCCATCGTTCCATTCCGATCGATGTCGCAGGGGGAGATGGACTGGAAGCGGAGGTCCCGCACCCCTGCTGGGAGCTTGTAGGTCAGGACGTCGTCCAGCCGGATCCATGAGCCGTCCCGCCGCGTCCAGACGGGAAGCTGGGCGATACCTGCGACCGAACCGGTATCGAGCGCTCCGACCAGTTCTTCAAGCCCGTCCCCGTCCAGGTCCATGAACAGGTACTGGTCCGCGCTCTCCTCGGGCGTGCGGAGCGGCAGTTCCTCGCGCACGAATCCGTCCTGCCCGTCGTTCAGGAACAGCACGGTGTGCCGTCCCCAGACCGTGGCCAGCAGGTCGTGGAAGCCGTCCCGGTTCCAGTCGACGACCGACAGCCCTCCGAGGGACCGGACCATCCGGGCGTTCAGGATTTCAGTCGCACGTCGTCGGTTGGCCGGGGACTCATTGAAGTGGAGTCCCGTGGGGTCGGTGATTTCCCGGAAGGGCGGGACGTTCCCCTCGACGCGGGTCCCCTCCAGCCACTCCAGCCTGCGGATTGTCCAATTCCTGAGCGGGAGCAGCTCGACGGCGACACTTCCGCGGAGGTCGGCACGGTGCCCGTCCGCACGCCGCCCGGACAGCTGGAGGTGCACGGCGGCACGGGCGAACGAACGGTCGCGGGCGATCAGGAATTCGTAGGGGCGCCAGACGGCGCGGTCGACGGCAACCCAGCCGGCGAGGTGGCTCCGGAGCCGGGAGAGGAAGGCTTGAGCATCCAGATCCGGGCCGGCGGCGGCGGGATAGCGCCGGATCGTGATCCGCGCGTCAGGAATCGCGACGCCATCGAGCGGTGCCGGGAAGCGCGCCAGGAAGTCCGGTGCGAACGCGGCCCGGGCGGCTTCATCCTTCCCGTCGCGGAATGAACTGACGAAGGCCGCCTTCACGGCACCGGCGGCCTCGGAAGAGGCCGTTTCAGAGGCGTCCAGGTCGGTGATGAAGTCCGCGGGCCGCGCAACGAATGGCGGGCTTTCCGGCGTGGCGGGGGAGGGGGTGTCGGACCTGCGTGAGAGGATCACGACCGCGACGAGGATCGCGATCAGGGCGGCTCCGGCTCCCAGGAGGCGCTTGGACATGCAGTCCCTCGGAATGAAAGAGGGGCCTGGAGATGATCCAGGCCCCTCTGGGAATTGCGTCAGAACTCTAGAACCGGCGAACGGCCGCCACGGCGAGGATCAGCGCGATCAGCCCGGCGAGTGCGGCGGTGACACCGGGGGTTCCGGCTGCCGCCGCGAGCGGGGTGAGGGCGAGGCGGACGGCACCCCGGGCCGGCGAGCCGGCGACGACGGCCGCGGGAGCCTGCCCGGCGGTCGCGTACACGCGGCTGAACCAGGACCCGGCTCCGGACGACTCGAGGACCCGGCCCCGGAACTCCATCAGCCCGGCGACATCCGACGTCCTCCCGCCCCAAGCCGCCGTGGCGACCCAGCAGCCGTGACGGCTGCGGTGGCTCGACCCGCGGCGGACGCCGAACTCAAAGTCGTCCCCGATCCGGAAACTCTGGGCGGCGCTGTACGGCCCTGTCAGGCCGCCCAGGTCCGTGTACCGGATCCGCCAGTAGTGGACGGTGTCCCGCTGCAGGGAAATCAGGATCTGCTGGTCCGGGCAGCGCTCGTCCTTCGGAAGCGGCGCCCCGAGTGTCACGACGCCGGAATCGTAGAGAACGATGGTGAAGGTCGGGTCGTCGGTCACCTGGAACTGCAGCTGCCCCGCACTGTCGACCGCGTTCGGATCCCGGTAGATCGCGCTGAAGACCGGCTGCTCGTCGGTCACCGGATTCGCAAACCCGCCGTCGCCCGACTGCGCGCCGTCATTCTGCTCGTTGACGAACAGCGTGTCCGCGGCACCCGGCGCTGTTGGCGCCTCGACTTCGAAGCTCTCCACGGTTGAATAGGCGCCGAGGTTGCCGGCCTCATCGACTGCCCGCACTCTCCAGAAGTAGGTGCCGGGCGCCAGCGCTCCGCTCGATACGGTGGACGTTGCAGGTGTCGCAGAGAACACGAACGGCGCGAGAGGGGGGTTCGTGGTATCGACCTCGACCTCATACCCCAGGACGACTCCGACGCCGCAGTCCGTGGAATCCGTGGAATCGCTCCAATCGAGCGAGACCGGCGCGAGGACGATCCCACCCCCGACGGGAAAAACGAGAGTCGGCGTCGTCGGCACCACGCCGTCCCCGCAGATCGACAGGTTGTCAATGAACCAGCCCGAAAATGCATTGCTCAGGGCATCGACGGAACTGAAATTGAACCGGATCCGAACGCTCGTCGTGAGCGCAGGGAGCGTCACACCGTGAGAGTGAGGATGGAATGTGCCCATCGCGGCGCAATTCAGGGGAGCGGCACTGTTGTAGGTGAAGCTCGAGATCACGGCCAGAGACACCCCGTCGAGCACGTCCATTCTCCGAACGTCCCAGGTGCTGCCGGTGTCTTCTGTCTCGTAGTTGCACTGAAACGACACGATGATCCTCGATGACCCCCCGACGGAGATCGCCGGGCTGGTCACCGCTCCGCTGTTGGGGCCGTCGATGGCGTCTTCCTCATAGTCGGTCCCGTCGTTGTAATTGAGCGACCCCGTGCTCCCCCCGAACGTCGGCCCGTCGACGCCCGTTCCTCCCGCACCGTCGCCGACCGTGCCGGGCGTGGCATCGACATCCCACCTCGGCGGGGGAACATCCGCGCTGGTGTGCGTCTCCGTCCACCCCGCCGGGAGTCCCGCGCCGCCATCAAAGGTCTCGGAATACGGCAGCGCCTGCGCCTGCGCCACCGCGGCGCTCAGCAGGAGCAGCGCGCTGGATAGAAAACCCACACGAAGTTTCATGTGACGACTCCCATGATGAGGGCATGGTCGGCTGGGGCTGCCCCACCTGCTGCCCCGGACCGTCTGCGAATGCCGCCGGCCGCACTCCCGGGGCCTCCGGCCAGCACAGAAGGGCCATCATGGGGAAATCGACGGCGATGTCAAGTTCACTCGCTCGGCCTGTCGATGCCACGTGATTATGTCACCACTGCGTCCAAGTAGAAATGTCACCCTGCGCGCCTCAAAGGGAGGAGCGAGTGACGAAGCAACTGGCGCAGG
>JABWAY010000172.1 GCA_013360825.1 Candidatus Brocadiia bacterium
TCCTGCTGTCGCGCTACCTCGACTACTGCGCCGAGATGCTCGCGCTCATCGGCAAGCTCGCGGCGCTCTATGCCGACGAGATGCGAGACTCCGTCGTGATCGACGCCGTCAACGAGATGGAGGACCTCACGACGGGCCTGTCCCGCAAGATCTGGCAGAAGCTGTCGATCCTCTACGCGATGGAGCCGGGTCCCTCCGCCGGCCCGCCGCTCCCCTCCGCGTCCTTCGACAGCGCGGCCGCGGCGAACGACGGCGTGCAGTGCCCCTGCAGCACGGCGCAGGCAAAGGCGATCGTCCGACGGCCCGGAGGTGTCACGAGGGGCGATTCTCTCCCGGCGCGCCCGATCCCTCCATCATCATCTGCCGCGCGGGCCCGCCGCCGCGCTCAGACCCTCGCCTGCATGAACTTGATCGTGTTCCCGTCCGGATCCTGCACTTCGAAAAATGCCCCCCCGTCGTCGCTCTGAACCACGTCGGTGGGCTGCCCCCCGCGCTGTAGGATCCCCGCACGGCTCTCCTTCGCGTCCCGGACCACCAGGTGGACGCTGTCGCAGCTGCCGGGCTTTCCGTTCCCGCCCCCCCGCCCCGAAATGTAGAGGCACAGCGGAACCCCCTCCGTCGAATACTGCGCCCAGCCGTACGCCGGAACCGCGAATTCCTCCGGCAGCCCCAGCACCTCACGGTAGAACGTCGCCGCCCTGCCGAGATCCGTGACCGGAATCTTCACAAGCCCGACCCGGACTCCCTTCGACTCTGCCATCGGTGACGTCTCCTCTTGGGACTGGCGCACGGGACGACCGGAAGGATGGAGGGCGCGGGTCATCCGCGTGCCCCGGTCCCTCTCCCCCTGCAGGGTACACGACGCGCGCCCCCCGGCGAGGACCGGAATTCGGTGGAATCGATAAGAGATTCGCGGCGGCGGGACCGGGTACCATGACCCGCCCCCTTCACCGGAGCCTCCGATGAGACTCGCTCTTCTCCCCACCCTCCTCCTCTCCCTGGTCGCCGCCGCCGAAACGCCGAAGGCGAAGTCGGTGGAAAAGAAGGGGGACTGGGACGTCGTGACGCTGGAGTCCGGGACGGTCGCGAAAATCCTCGTCCCGGTCGGCGGCGCGAAAGCCAGGGGGCTGGTCATGGCCTTTCACGGCAACTACTCCGAACCGGACGACATCCTTCGCTGGGGCACCCCCCTCGCGAAGCACCGCGACGAGATCTGGTGCGCTCTGGAGGGAACCGGCCGCGAACAGGGACAGCGCGTCTGGAACCTCGAGACCGATGTTCCGAAGGTCCCGGAACTCCTCGACTACGTCCTCGCCACCTACTCCGTCGACCCGACGCGCGTCGTCGCCCTCGGGTTTTCGATGGGCGGCTCCGCCGCCGTCCAGTCGTTCAGCCGCTCGCGCGCGCGCTTCGCCGGCGTCGTCACCTGCGCCTCGACCGAGGCCCCCGGCGAACGCGGAGACGCCTGCAAAGGCGCCCGCGGCGTCTTCATCCTCGGGACGCGCGACGGCAACTACCAGGCCCTCGCCTCCTGGCGCCCCGCGATCGCCCGCTGCGGCGGCGGAGTCGCCACCTGGATCGTCACCGACCTCGATCACGAACTCCCGGACCCGATCTACGCCCACGACGCCTTCGTCCACATCTACGACGCCGCTTCCCCGGGAACCGAGAAAACCCTCCCGCTCAAACCCGATCACCCGATGTCCGCCGTCGCCCCCGCCGCACCGCCCGAGTACTTCCACGCGTTCTTCGCGCTCGCGCCGGAGGGCGGCAAGGCACGGACGAAACTCGCGGCGAAGTCGGCGGCCGACCAGTGCCTGCAGAAGGTCCGGAAAGGATCGACGCCGTTCCCGGAGGCCGCGGCGGACTCGGACGACCCGGCGGGGAAAGCCCGGGGATTCGGAACCGACCCGGACCGGCTCGCGACCCTCGATGCGAAGCTCGGCGCCCGCGCGAAGGCACTCAAACCGGGAACCGGCGAAGTCGTCGAGACGTCCACCGGAGCGCATGTTCTCTGGCGGGCCGCCCCGAAGTAGGCGCGCCCCCCCCGGAAACGAACAGGCCCCGGAGATCATCCGGGGCCCGGTGAATTCGTTCCCGCCTGCCGGTCAGTCCCGCGTGCGCACGTGCAGCCGCTCGGCCGTCGAGAAGTCGTCCGCCGTCTTCGTGTAGAAAACCGTCGAGTCGCGCAGCGTCTCGCAGGTGCAGGTGCGCACCACGAACAGCTGGAAGAAACCGACCGGCTCGGCGGAGGAGGTCTCTTCGGTGGTGTCGTCGTCCACCAGGAACGGGTTGGACGCCCCCTCGGTGTGCTGCCACCCGATCTTCGACTGCTGGCTCGGGGCCTGGTACTCCTGGTAATAGATGTGCCCCAGTTCGATGAAGTAGACGCCGACCTTGGTTCCCTTGAGACAGGTCCCGACCAGCACGGCATCCTCGGTGGCGGGCGGGTCCATGAAGGGCAGGTCCAGGTCGAACGGGAGGGCGAACGGCGCGCCGGCGGACGGGACGAAGCTGTCGCCGAACGGGCTGTCGGTGTCGTCGGTGTTGAAGACCCGGGTCCGGAGGGCCTGCCCGAGCATCGAGAACTCGGACGACTCCTGTTCGCGGAACAGGACATGGATCTGCGCGCTGGCGTGCGCTCGCTCTTCGTCGTCGTTCAGCGTGACCGGGTCGAAGACCCCGATCTCGTCCCCCGGGGGTGTGCAGACGAACGTGAACGACTGATGTCCTGCCTGCCGGAACAGGACGTTGCTGTCGATCGGCCCCGCCCCCGCCGCCAGCCCCGTCCGCTCGGCGAAGACGCGGATGTCCGTTCCCGCCGTGACGTCCACATCGGCGTTGTAGACCGCGAAGACGTTGCCGCCCTCGCCGCTGTCCGTGATGCGGAATTCCAGCCCCCCGTCGTTGATCGACGGCGCCAGCGAGTAGACCGGGAGGTCGTCCGTCTCGAGAAGCGACGCCGTCACCACCGGGACGACCGGCGTGACCAGGTCCGCCACGAGCCGCGCCACGAACAGCCGGTCCGTCGCCGCGTCGGGGTGCGCGATCGCCACGTTCATCACGTCCGGATCCGACTGCGCCCCGCAGATGTAGCCGAGCGCGTCCTGGAATGCGAACGACGCGACGTCGAATCCGTCCGTATCCGCATTCAGGTCCGCCGCCGAACCCAGCGTCGCCGCCAGCGGGGGCAGGAGGAAGCTCCCGTCGCCGTCCGGCCGCGTCGTCAGGTACTGCGCCCCCTTGACCATCAGGTCGTCCACCACGCCGTCGGCGTCCGCCTGCAGCCAGACCACCCAGATGTAGTCCCCGTTGCGGCTGATCCGCGCGCTGACCAGCCGGCTGTCCACGAAGTCCGAAATCGCGCCGTCGTTGGCGTTCACCAGCGCGTGGGAGAGGAGCGCACCGGTCGCGACGTCGATCTCCGAAAGCCCGATCCCCGTCGTGTCCCCCGCGTCGGTCTGCACCGCATTCGTGTCCTGCACCGTCTCCGCATTCAGGAAGACCAGCACCCCGAGCCCCTCGTCCGGACCCCACGAGAACGGCCCCCCCTCCACGAACCGCAGCGGCGCCTCCTGCAGGAAGTCCGCGCTGTTCTGAAGCACGTCCACGGCGCTCGTCACCGGCGTCGCGCTGTGGAGCACCACGGCCGCCGAAGGCACCCCGGTGAACAGGTCGAACGTCACCCCCTGCAGCGCCGCGTCCTCCCCGAACGCGAGCGTCCCGTTGTAGTCCGAGCCCGCGGGATCGAAGAGCAGCGTCGGGACGTCGTCCCCGGCCGTCGTGTTGTTCGCGCAGACGCGGAACGCGAGGAACCCGTTGTAGGAGACGAAATGGTGGTCGACCTGCGTCTCCTCGCTGGACGTTCCCGAGTCCGACGCGCCCAGTCCGTTGATCGCGACCCGCATTTCCGCGCCGACCCCCGCCCCCACCGTCAGCGGCAGGTCGTCGTCCACGGCGGCGTCCAGGGCGACATGCCGGGCATAGAGCGCCCGATCCTCGGCCCCCGGAACCCCGTCGTTGTTCTCGCGCTGGTTCCAGAACACCACGATCCCCGACGTCTGCTCCCCGCACTCGTAGGCCCGGTCGTCGGTCGCCCAGCGCGCTTCGCCGCAGATTCCGTCCGTCAGGACCCCGAACGCGGTCACATCCTCACCGGCCTCGTCGCGCGTGTTCAACCGCGTCGCGAACTCCTGGAACCCGTACCGCATCCCGGGATCCTTCGCATCGCGGCTGTTGAAGTAGGTCATGTAGAGCGACCGGTTGACCCCGTCGGCCGTCGCCGCGCCGTCCTCGTCCGCATCCCGGACGTTCCAGACGATCAGGCAGTCCCCGTCCCGGTCCTGCGCGGCGTCCGCGGGATGCGCGCTGGTGTTCAGCCAGACATGCGTGATTCCCGAGTAGGACACCGAACCCGCGCTGAACACCGCGTCCGTCGAGGACAGCACGACCGGCGGCGTCCAGATGTCCCCGTCGAACGCGTGCGCGATCAGCGACTCCGGCCCTCCCGCGACCGACCTCACCCCGTACGTCACGATCATCTTCCCCGTGTCCCCGTTCGGCGTGCACCGGATCGAGCCCAGGATCACATCCGTCCCCGAAGGGCTGAACGCCTTCAGGTCGTCCGCCACGTTCCCCTTCGCAACCGGCGCCCCCGGGAAAGAGTCGCTTGAAAAGGTGTCGGAGCCGCCGGAGTGGGAGGAGCGGCGGGATTTCTTCCGACACCCCGCCGCCGCGCTCAGGCAGAGCGCAATCACGACCAGGGCGGTCCAGTTTCGGGCGGAGTTCAGCATGACGGTGCTCCAGGGTGCGGGTGGGAAGCGGTCTACTCTATCGGCTCCCGGGAGACGCCGTCAACCCCGCCCTCGCGTGCGCCGCCCCGGCCTCAGCGCACCACCAGCACGGACTTCGGACAGTCGTGAATGATCCTGTCCGCCGTCGTCCCCAGCAGGAACGCCGCCAGCGCGGACCGCCCCGTCGCCCCCACCACCGCAAGGTCCGCCCCGAGACCGTTGATCTCCTCCACGATCCCGTCGCTCACATCCATCGACTCGCCCAGCCGCTTCTCGACCGCCACCCCCTTCAACGCATCCCCCAGCCCGTCGATCGCGGCCCCCAGCTCGTCCTCCAGCCCGCGCAGGAACGCCGCCTCGAACGCGGGATTCGCCTCGTCCGTCGGCGCCCGGTAGTGCAGCACCTTCCACGGGGGGACGAACACATGAAGCGCGGTGAGCCGCGCGGCGTCCGCGCGGGCGATTTCCGCGGCGCGGGCGAGGGCACGGCGGGAGATGTCGGAAAAGTCCAGGCAGCTGACGACATGCCGGAACGGCTCCGCCACCGTGCCGCGCACCAGGAGCACGTCGCACGCCGCCTTGTTCGCCACCCGGCGCGCGATCGAACCCGGCGGCCCCCCTCCCTCGCCTCCGTGGGCGCCCATGACGATCAGGGCGGCCCCCGCCTCGCGCGCCGCATCCAGGATGCCCGCCCCGGGAGAGGCGATCCGGATGTCCACACGGACATCGACCCCCGGCGGGATCGCCTGCGCCACGCTCTCTTCCACACGCTTCCGCGCCCCCGCCAGCACGCTCGTCCGCACATCCCGCGCGTTCGGCAGCGCTTCCTCCAGATCGTCCAGCACCATCTGCTCGACGACATGGATGGCGACGACCGACCCCCCGCGCACGCGGGCAAGCCGTCCGGCGTGGATCAGGGCGAGATGGGCGAGCGGGGATACATCGCTCGCGACAAGGAACACCGGCGCGGGTTCAGGAGTCATGGGAGTGCCGGATTATCCCCGGCCCGGCCCCGGATGGCCAGCGGAATGGGCCCCGACGGCTCCGCATTCCGGACCTGCCCCGGCGCCCCCTGTCCCGGATTACCGGTTTTCCATTCCCACAGACGGCCGGGTTCCTGCAGAATAGCTGTCTTCGCCGGTCCGCAACGCGGAACGGCCCCTGTCCCCCACTTAAGGAATCCCGGATGCGCCTTCTGACTTCGTTCGCCTGTGGCCTCGCCGTGCTCGCATTCTCGCTCTCCGCCCGCGCCGAGGATGACGCCAAGGCCAAGGAGACGCCCGAAGAGGCGTTTGCGTCGTTCAAGGCGGCCGTGAAGAAGAAGGACGGCGACGCGGTGTGGGCCTTCTTCTCGAAGAAAACGCACAAGAAGATCGCCGAGCAGATGGGCCCGATGATGCAGATGATCAAGGGCAACCCGGAGGCGATGGCGGAGATGGCGAAGGAGATGGAGGTCACGGAGGAAGAGCTCGAGAAGATGAGCGACGAGGAACTGACGAAGGCGATGGTGCTGAAGGGAATGGAGAAGGAGTCCGAGGGGATCGACGACGTGAAGTGGATCGGCGCGAAGATCGACGGCAACACGGCGATCTGCGAGACGCAGGAGAAGGACAAGGATGTCGAGCAGGTCGTGCTGGTGCTCGAGGGAGGGCGCTGGAAGCTCGACCTCGAGGCGACGGAGAAGCTGAAGAAGGAGTCCGGGGACGACGAGGAAGAGGAAGGCATGGAGGAGGACGAGGAAGAGGACGAAGAGGAAGGCAGCGGCAAGTAACACCGGACCATCGCGAGGCCCGCGCGGAGACGCGCGGGCCTCGTTCATTGGGTCCCCGGACGATGCGAGGGGGCCGTGGCGGACCCGGGGTTCCGGTCGAACCCGACGGCCGGGCGGGCGCCGGAGTCGTTCGACCGGATCGAGGCCGGACTGTTCAGGGATCCGGCGATCGACCCGCCGACATTCGACGGGGCCGACAGGCGACGTTTCGGCCCTGAGTTCGGGCGCCACCGGCCGCGTGGCCGCGTGCGGGGGCTGCCGGGGCCGGCTTATCCCTGCGTCCCCCCCGCCCCACCCTGGATCCCCGCGTAGCCGAACCGCCCCTTGATGCAGAGGTGGCCGCGCGTGATGTCGACGTCGAGCGGGGAGGAGACCTTCACGATCCGGTTGTCCTGGGTGTGCAGGGTGAGGGTGCAGCCGACCCCGCAGTATCCGCAGATCGTGTCGGTCGTCTTCTGGCGCGGCTCGTCCCAGGTCCCCGCGCGTCTCATCTCAAATTCGCTCCGGAACATCAGCGCCCCCGTCGGACAGACGCCGATGCAGTTGCCGCAGTAGACGCAGGCGGAGTCGGGGAGCGGAACGGCGGACTCCGTCGAGATGCGCGCGTCGAATCCCCTCCCCGCGACGGCGATCGCAAACGTGTTCTGCGCGTCGGTCCCGCACGCCTCGACGCACTTGTAGCAGAGAATGCACTTGGAGTAGTCGCGGACGTAGAGGTCGTTGTCCACCTTGACGGGCTGGGCGATGGTCTCGGCGTGAGCGGGGTCGACGGGGTCGTGATGCCCGCAGACCCGGTCTTCGCGCTCGCCGGTGGCGGACGGGCGCGCGGGGGTGCCGTACCGTCCCGGCCGGGCCCCGTAGCGGGTCATCCACTCCCGGATGCCGGGGGCGGTGGAAAGGTCCACGGAGGAGCCGAGGAATTCGAGGACCATCCGCCGGGAGAGACGGACCCGCGGAGAGTCCGTCCGGATGTCCATCCCCGGTTCGACCCTGCGGGAACACGCCGGGGCGAGCGTCCGGGCGCCGGCGATTTCGACGACGCAGACGCGGCAGACGTTGACCGGGGTCAGGTTTTCGAGATAGCAGAGCGTCGGCGTCTCGATCCCGATCCCGCGGCAGGCCTGGAGGATCGTCGTCCCCGAGGGCACGCTCACCTCCCTGCCGTCGATCTTCGCCGGGACGGCCGCCCGGGCGGGCTCCGGAGGTGCGACCGGAGTCTGCGCGGCGCGCGGTGGCGGGCGGAACCAGAAGCTGTCCTGCGTCATCGCTTCGCCTCCAGCACCGGGTACGGTTTCAGGACCGCGATCGCCGACTCGATCGCACTCGCGGCGGTCTGCCCGAGGCCGCAGATCGAGGCGTCGCGCATCGCCTGGGCGATGTCCGCGAAGAGCGCGCGTTCCTCGTCCGCCGAGCCGAGCGGGGCGCCGGTGCGGAGTCGCGCGATCAGTTCCTCCTGCCGCACGGTCCCGACGCGGCACGGAACGCACTGGCCGCAGGACTCGTCGCGGAAGAACTGCGCGATCCGCGCCAGCACGCCGGCGAGGTCGGTCGTGTCGTCGAAGACCATGAGCACGCCGGATCCGAGGGACGCCCCGGCGGCGCGCGTCCCCTCGAACGTCAGCGGCATGTCGAGCCGGTCCGGCCCGACGAACGTCCCCGCGGCCCCTCCCACCAGGATCGCCCGGATCCCCCTGCCGCCGGCCACGCCGCCCGCGAGCGCCAGCACCTCCCCGAGCGTTCTGCCGAACGGAACCTCGTAGAGCCCGGGGCGGACGACGGCGCCCGAGACGCAGAACAGCTTCGGCCCCGTCGACCCCTCCGTCCCGGTCCCGGCCCATTTCGCCCCGCCGGCGCGCAGGATCGCCGGGATATTCGCCAGCGTCTCGACGTTGTTCACCAGCGTCGGCTGCCCCCACAGCCCCGACTGCACCGGGAACGGCGGCTTGTTCCGCGGCTCGCCGCGCATTCCCTCGATCGAATTGATCAGCGCGGTTTCCTCGCCGCAGATGTACGCCCCCGCCCCGCGGCGGATCTCGACGTCGAACGGCACGCCGGACCCCGCGGCATCGGGGCCGAGCAGCCCGGCGGCGCGGGCGGCGGCGA
>JABWAY010000173.1 GCA_013360825.1 Candidatus Brocadiia bacterium
CTCCCAGCGGTCCCGCAGCGCGCCGGCCTCGGCGCCAGCCGTCCCCCGCCGTCCCAGGATCGGGAAAAAGACGTCCATCCCCGCTTCTGTCGCCGCCCGGATCAGCAACTCGCCCCGGTCGCCGCCGAGCAGCGGCGCGGCGAGCCCGACCCGGCGCCGCGCCGGGGAGGACTGCGAGGAGATCACCTCCAGAAGCGCGATGTCCCCTTCCATCGCCCGGAACCGGGCGCTTCCCCGCCGCCCGCGCCCGTCGACGAGTTCGACGGTGTCGCCGGGGGACGCGCGGAGGATCTGGGAGAGGTGTCGGGACTCGCCCGGGGAGAGGCGGGCGGGCCCGCAGACGGGGAGGTTGGGGCAGAAGTAACGGCGGCGGAGGTTGCGGAGTGTGGAGGCCATGGGCGGAGGATACCGGGGGTGGGCTGTTCGGGGACAGGGAATCAGCGGTTCCGCCGCGTGGCGCGCGGTGCGTGTACAATGCCCGCCCCGAAACTGGAGGCATGCCCATGGACCCCGTCCGTTACGCCCGCATCCTGGTTGCGACCGATCTCAGCCCGGCCTCGGAGGAGGCGATCCGCCAGGCCGACCGGATCGCCCGCGCGCACAAGGCGGAGCTGCGGGTCGTGCACGTGTTCCCGAACCACATCGGCGCGCACCCGCTGTTCTCCGGGATCCACAAGGCGACGAGCGCGAACGTTTTCGAACTGCGCGAGGGGGTGAAGACGGCGCTGGACGCGAAGGTCGCCGCGCTGACGGGGCGGAAGAAGGGGGAGGTCGGGGTGTCGTTCGAGGAGGGGATTCCGGCGGCGCGGATCGTCGCCGCGGCGGAGAGCTGGCCGGCGGATCTGGTGGTGGTCGCGAGCCACGGGCGTTCCGGGTGGAGGCGGATGGTCCTCGGGGGGGTGGCGGAGCGCGTGGTCCGGCTGGCGCCGTGTCCGGTTCTTGTGGCGCGGCGGTCGCCGGAGAAGGGTGCGATCCTGGCGGCGACGGACTTTTCGGACCCGTCGATTCCGGCGGTCGCCGCGGCGGCGTCGTTCGCGACGAGGTTCGGGAGGCCGCTGGCGGTGCTGCACAGCACGGAGGCGTACCGTCTCGGGACGAGCGTCGTCGCGATCGGGCCGGTGCCGGAGGCGATCATGCTGCCGGTGGAGTCGCTCGACCAGCTCCGGAAGGACGCGGGGATCGAGCTGGACAAGGTGCTGGCGCAGTGCGGGACCCCGGGGGAGAAGATCGTCTCGGACGGGCCGCCGGGGGGAGCGATCCTGGAGGCGGCGGACAGCCTGCCGGCGGAGCTGATCGTCCTGGGGACGATCGGGCGGACGGGGCTGAGCCGGCTTCTGATGGGGAATGTCGCCGAGTCGGTCGTCTCGGGAGCGCCGTGTTCGGTCCTCGTGGTGCGGCTGAACCGCACCGGCTGAGGCGGCGGGATGCGGCGGCCCGGGTTTCGCTGGACGACCGCGCCCCCCCTTCCTACGATGAACGGTCCGACGATCCGCCAGTGACCACCACAACTTGGGAGCCCGCCGTGAGCACGCTCGCAGCGCCACAGAAGCCGGTCAAAGTCACAGCCCCGGTCGTGAACGATTTTTCCATCGAGATCGGGACGATCAACGGGTCGGGGAGCCAGACCGCGAACAACATGCTGATGCGGTCGATTTTCCAGATGGGCGTGCCGGTGAGCGGGAAGAATCTGTTTCCCTCGAACATCGCCGGGCTTCCGACCTGGTTCACGATCCGCGCCAACAAGGACGGGTACATCGCGCGGAAGGCGGAGCTCGACGTCGCCGTCTGCATGAACCCGGACACGGTGTTCGAGGACATTGCGGCCCTGCGCCCGGGCGCGGTCTGCCTGTACAACGACGAGCTTCCCGTCGACGAGTCGATCCGGACCGACCTGATCTGGTACCGGATCCCGTTCGCGAAGATCGTCAAGGATTCCTGTCCGGAGCCGAAGCTCCGGAGGCTGGTCACGAACATCATCTACGTCGGCGTCCTCGACTGGCTGCTCGGGATCGACCTCGAGGAGACGGAAAAGGCGCTGAAGAAGAACTTCGTCAAGAAACCCAAGGCTGCGGATCTGAACATCGGGTCGCTGCGCGCGGGGTACGAGTGGGCCAAGGCGAATCTCCAGAAGAAGGATCCGTACCGGATCGAGCGGCTGAACAAGACGGCGGGCAAGATCATCATCGACGGAAATGCCGCCGCGGCGCTCGGGTCGGTCTTCGCGGGTGTGACCGTGCTGGCCTGGTACCCGATCACGCCTTCGTCCAGCCTCTGCGAGTCGATGATCGACTATCTGGAGGAGTTCCGGGTCGACAAGGAGACCGGGAAGAAGACGTTCGCGCATGTCCAGGCGGAGGATGAGCTGGCCTCGATCGGCATGGTGATCGCCGCGGGGTGGGCGGGAGCGCGGGCGTGCACGGCGACCGCCGGTCCCGGCATCAGTCTCATGAGCGAATTCATCGGCCTCGGCTATTACGCCGAGTGTCCCGGCGTCGTTTTCAACGTGCAGCGCACGGGTCCGTCGACGGGGCTCCCGACGCGCACGATGCAGGGGGATATCGCCGTCTGCGCGAACCTGTCGCACGGCGACACGAAGCACCCGATGCTCTTTCCCTGCAACCCGGAGGAATCGTTCGAGATGGCCGGGGTCTCGTTCGACCTGGCCGAGCGGCTGCAGACGATCGTCTTCGTCATGCTCGACCTCGACCTCGGCATGAACAACTGGATGGCCGAGCCCTTCACGTATCCGGACAAGCCGCTGGACCGCGGCAAGGTCCTCTCGGCGGTCGACCTCAACCGGGTCGGGAAGTTCGAGCGGTACCGGGACGTCGACGGCGACGCGATCCCGTATCGCACGCTTCCCGGAACCGACCATCCGATCGCCGGGTATTTCACGCGCGGGAGCGGTCACAACGAGGCGGCGAAGTATTCCGAGAAGCCGGCGGACTACAAGAACAACATGGACCGTCTGGCGCGGAAGTTCGACACGGCGCGGGGGCTGGTGCCCGGGCCGGTGATCGACCAGGTGCCCGAGGCGGAGATCGGGTACATCGCGTTCGGGACCAGCCATGCGGCGACGGAGGAGAGCCGGGACCAGCTGAAGGCCGAGAAATCGATCGGGGTCAGCTACCTGCGGCTGCGGGCGTATCCGTTCAATGCGCAGCTGAAGGAGTTCGTGGCCCGGCACAAGAGGGTGTATGTGATCGAGCAGAATCGCGACGGCCAGATGCGCGACCTGATCGCGCTGGAGCTGGGCCCGGAGGTTGCGAAGATCCGCAGCATCCGGAAGTACGACGGGATCCCGATCGACGCCCGCCACATCACCAATGAGCTGCTGTCCCAGGAGGGCAAGTAACATGGCGACCGAAACATCGGCGGCCCCGCCGGCCGGCGAGCGCAAGGCCAACCGCCTCGGGCTGACGCTCCCTGACTATCAGGGGGCCGCGTCCACGCTGTGCAGCGGGTGCGGGCACGACGCGATCACCAACCAGATCATCCGGGCGTTCTTCGAGATGGGCGTTCCGCCGCACATGGTCGCCAAGCTGAGCGGGATCGGGTGCTCGTCCAAGACCCCCGCCTACTTCCTGAACCGCTCGCACGGGTTCAACTCGGTCCACGGGCGGATGCCGTCGCTGGCGACCGGGGCGATGATGGCGAACCGGAACCTGGTTTCGATCGGCGTCTCCGGCGACGGCGACACCGCGTCCATCGGGATCGGGCAGTTCATGCACCTCGTCCGCCGGAACGTCCCGATGATCTACATCATCGAGAACAACGGCGTCTACGGCCTCACCAAGGGGCAGTTCAGCGCCACGGCGGACCTGGGGTCGAAGTCGAAGTGGGGGGACGAGAACCAGCAGGATCCGATCGACTGCTGCGCGATGGCGGTCGAACTCGGCTGCGGGTATGTGGCGCGGTCGTTCTCGGGCGACATGAAGCAGCTTCTGCCGCTGCTCAAGGGCGCGGTCGCCCACAAGGGGACGGCGCTTCTCGACATCGTGTCTCCGTGCATCACCTTCAACAACCATGAGGGCTCGACGAAGTCGTACAAGTGGGCGAAGGACCACGAGATGCCGCTGCACGAGGTGGGGTTCGTGCCGTACTTCGAGCAGGCGGAGGTGGACTACAAGCCCGGGGAGACCCGGAGCGTCGAGCTGCCGGACGGCTCGCACATCTATCTCAAGAAAGTGGACGAGGACTACGATCCGACCAGCCGGGAGCAGGCGCTGGTGACGCTGCTGCGGGCGCGCGAGAAGAACCTGTTCATGACGGGACTGCTGTACGCGAACCCGAAGCAGGCCGATTTCTGCACGCAGCTGAACATGATGGACGCGCCGCTGGCCGGTCTGCCGCAGGAGAAGACGCGGCCGCCGAAGGCGGCGCTGGACGCGATGATGGAGCGGCTGAGATAATCTGAGGGTCGAGATCCGGCGCGCCGGGACGGGTTCCCGGCGCGCCGTTGTTTTTGCCGGGCTGGTTCCGGCATCCGCAGTCTGATATCGTTCATTCCGCTGGAGAGGTGGCAGAGCGGTCTATCGCGGCGGCTTGCTAAGCCGTTGTACGGGTTTTCGCCTGTACCCAGGGTTCGAATCCCTGCCTCTCCGTCCCGGACCGGGCCCGGCTTTCCGCCGTGGCCCGGTTTTTCTTGCCCGGACAGACCCATTATGTAAAGCTGAGGGTTGACATACTATTGCGCTGGACTGCCGCGGGGCCGACTCCTACGATGGCTTCGCTTCACCGGAGGACATCATGGGCGGTTACACCATCAGGGAAGGCTGTATCGGCTGCACGGTCTGCGCCAAGCGCTGCCCGACGGAGGCCATCACGGGCAGCATCAAGAAGATGCACTACATCGATCCTGAACTGTGCATCGACTGCGGCGTCTGCGGCTCCTACTGCCCCGTGGACTGCATCTACGACCAGTTCGGACAGCAGACGTTCATGGTCAAGAATGCGAAGCTCCGCCCGCTGGCCGTCGTCCTCGAGGACAACTGCACGGGCTGTGAAGCCTGCGTGAACATCTGCCCTTTCGACTGCCTCTCGATGAAGACGGGGCAGGAGGGCGGACACTTTTTCACGGTGTCGCACCTCTCAAAGCCGAAGGCGTGCGTCGCCTGCAAGCTCTGCGAGGTCGCGTGCAGCGACAAGGAGGCGATCCGCGTCGTCTGGCCGGACAAGTCCGGCAAGCTGGATCCGCTGGGGCCGCCGCTGCTGAGTTTCAGCCAGCTCCCCGCGACCCTGACCAGCTAGCCGCCCCTGCCCCGTCGACCGCGTCGACCCGATGAATCTGGACAGACCCGAAATGCCGGACTCCATCGGACCTCGCGCGGCCGGCCGCGCCGGCGGTCGCCCATGATCGCGATCATCAGCGACATCCACGCCAATCTCGAGGCCTTCGAGGCGGTTCTCGCCGACATCCGTGCCCAGCAGGGAGTCACCGAAATTCTCTGCCTCGGCGACGTCATCGGCTACGGCCCGAATCCGCGCGAATGCCTCGCCATGGCCATCAAAGAGTGCCGCTTCAACCTGCTCGGCAACCACGAACAGGCCGTGATGCAGGGGGCGATCGGCTTCAACCCGAAGGCGCGCAAAGCCGTCGAGTGGACCAAAGAACAGCTCCAGCACGCCGATTTCCCGACGGAGGCGAACCTGGAGTTCTGGAAGTACCTGAACTCGATGCCGGCCCAGCTGACCGAGGGAACGACCCTCTACGTGCACGCCTCCCCGCTGGACCCCACCAACCAGTACGTGGTCCCGATGGACGCGTACAACGAAGCATTCATCGACGAGCTGATGGACGTCGTCCCCCGGATCGCCTTCTGCGGACACACCCACATTCCCGGCGTCTTCACCCAGGACTACCTCTTCCTGTCCCCGCAGGACATCGACAACGAGTACGTCCAGGGCGAGAAGAAGCTCCTCGTGAACGTCGGCTCGGTCGGCCAGCCGCGCGACGGGATCAACAAGTCCTGCTACGTCCTGTGGGATCCGGAGAAGCGCGAAGTCCGCTACCGGCGGGTGGAGTACGATTTCGAGGCGACGATCCGGAAGATCGAGCAGAGCGGTCTTCCCGAAACGCTGGGGCAGCGGCTGGCGCGGGGGGTCTGACGCGCCGCCGTGAGCGAGCCACCGCTGAAGGACTACCAGCTCGCCTCGTCGTTCACCTACGGGCCCGTGAATTCCCGCCGGTGCGGCGTCAGCCTCGGCCTGAATACGCTCCCTCCCGACATCAAGGTCTGCTCGTTCGACTGCCCGTACTGCCAGTGCGGATGGACGGCGAAGACGGCGGAGGGGCGCGGGGAGGGGATGCGGTATCCGGCGGTGCCGGAAATCCTGGGGGAGATCGAGCGCCGGCTGGCGGAACTGGCCGCCGCGGGGGTCCGGATCGACACGATGACGTTCGCGGGGAACGGGGAGCCGACGCTTCACCCCAGGTTCCGCGAAATCGTCGAGGGGACGATGGCGCTTCGGGACCGGCACCAGCCGGGCGCGATCGTGGACGTCCTTTCGAACGCCCAGACCGTGAATCGCCCCGCAGTCCGGGAGGGGCTGCGCCGGCTGGACCGGCGGATCATGAAACTCGACGGCGGGAACATGCGGGTGATCGAGGCGGTCGACAGGCCGCTGGCACGATTCGATCTCCCGGAGATTCTCGAAGGGCTCCGGACGCTCGGGGATGTGACGATCCAGTCGATGTTCGTGACGGGGAGCGTGGACAACACGGCGGAGGCGGACGTCGACGACTGGGTGCGCTGCCTGGACGCGGTCAGGCCCGTGGCCGTGCAGGTGTACACGCTGGACCGGGGGCCCGCGGATCCCGGGCTGCGGCGCGTGCCGGCGGCGAGGCTGGAAGAGATCGCGGCCCGGGCGCGCGCCGCGGGGCACCGCGTCGAGGTGTTCTGACAGGCGGCCGGTGGCGCGCGGCCCTGTTCCGCCCATTTTTCTCCCGTCCCGCCCCCCGGCAGGAGACAATCCGGAAATGCCCTTCCGGTTCACCGACCGTGCCCTGGCGCTCGCCCGCGAGAACGGCGGGATCCTGCGCGTCGAGATCGTTCCGGGCCCGCAGTACGCGAAGCCCCTTCTCCTGGACGTCTTCCACGAAGAGGGGGCGCGCGCGGACCATGTGGCGTTTCCGTCCGCGGGGGTGACGGTGCTGGTGCCGGCGCACCTGACCTGGCTGGCGGACAACGAGGTGCAGATCGACGCGGCGGCGGACGGGCACCTGCACGGGGCGATCGGGGCGGTGCGGCGTCCCTGGTGACGGCGGCCGGGGCTACGCCGGCGGCGGCGCGCCCGTCGTCCCGCCCGGCGTGGGACTCGAAACCGCCCGTGTGACGGCGTTTCCGGAGCGCCAGGCGATGAGGAGCGACGCCAGGATCGCCAGGCCCGAGAGGGGAAGGAAGACCCGGGTCAGCAGGAACCTGTAGACCGGCAGGGCGGCATGGTCCTGGGCGTCGAGAATGAGGAACGCGACGTAGGCGCCGTAGGAGGCCAGGAAGAGCCACCCCTCGAGTCTCGACACGCGCCGGCCGGTGAAGAAGACCGGGAGGCAGAGGATGGCGGACCCGACCATGATCGGGATGTCCAGGGCGAGGGCTTCCCGCGCCACGGCGATCCCGGACGGGGCGACGGCGGCGGAGAGGCCGAGGACGGAGCCGATGTTGAAGATGTTGCTGCCGACGATGTTGCCGACGGCGATGTCGCGATGGCCGCGGAGGGTGGCGGCGACGGAGGCGGCGACCTCGGGAAGGGAGGTGCCGACGGCGACGATGGTGAGGCCGATGATGAGTTCGGAGAGGCCGAACGCGCGGGCGAGGTCGCTCGCGCCGCGGACCAGCAGCTGGGAGCCGACGACGAGGATCGCGAGGGAGAAGACGATCATGCCGAGGCTGCGCGGCAGGGACCGGACGGGGGCGGGGGGTTCGCCCGGATCCGGGGGTGGATCGCCACGCGAGAGGCGGATCTGGAACGCCAGGTAGACGGCCAGCCCGAGCGCGAGGAGGAGACCTTCCAGCCGTCCCACGCGCCCGTCGGCGGCGATCCCCCAGAGGGCGAGGGAGGCGGCGATCATCACCGGGAGGTCGAAGGCGAACAGGCGGCGGGAGATCGCGAGGGGAGCGATGGCCGCGCTGAGGCCGAGGATGGCGAGGGTGTTGAAGAGGTTGCTGCCGAGGACGTTGCCGAAGGCGATATCCGGCTTGCCGGCGGCGGCGCCGGAGATGGAGACCGCGAGTTCCGGGGCGCTGGTGCCGAAGGCGACGACGGTGAGGCCGACGACGAGCCGCGAGATGCCGGCCCTGGCCGCGAGGGCGGAGGAGCTCCCGACCAGCCAGTCGCCGCCCAGGGTCAGGAGGACGAACCCCGCCGCGACGAGGCTGAGGCTGAGGAGCATGGTCAGGCCCGCCCGCGAATGTGCGCGGGGCGGCGGGCGGGGTGGGTGAGCGAGGAGGCCGTCGCCATGCGCGCGCCAGAGTAGCCGACCCCCGGGGGGCCGGGGACAAAAACCGGCACGGCGCGAGGGGGGCGGGGAGCGCCCGGAGAGCGCGGTGTCAACGCCAAGTAGAAATGTCACCGTTTCCGTCTAAGTAGAAATGTCACTCGCCCGGTCAGGGCGAGTGCACCTTGTCCGTGAAGCGTTGCAGGCT